>JAFUTM010000054.1 GCA_017484235.1 Selenomonadaceae bacterium | reverse complement strand
TCAGCAACCAGTATTGTTGAAGGCGGCAGCCACGATGTTAGTCTTAAAGATCAATTTTCCAGATAATTAACACACGTAAAAAAAGTTTTGATTCTCTAACAATAATTTTTGATTAATTAGTGAGTTAGAAAGTCAAAACTTTTTTTGTTGCAATGATTTAAATATCAGTCAAATTAACCAGCTATACCGTGTTTAACACGATCGGTTTCTTCCGCCTGTTTAGAATCATTCCAACGATCAAGAGTACCTGTGAGATACACATTATGTGGACTGTTCCTTACCCATTTCTTGGTCGCCGTGTCCAGTCTCTGCATTCAGATAGATAACATCATAATCAAAAATATGGTGACGGCGTTTGTTGAATTTAACCTTGAACGACTTTATTGTCTTGTTCGGATAAATCGTAACCAAATACTCCGCCGCCTGTTTAGCCAGCTCAAAATCAATCGTTTCCTCGTTGCGAATCAATCGAACAGGAACTGACCAACGGTAAACGCAATTCTCCATATTTTCTGTGTGTGTTACATAGCACAAATTTGTATAATGATTGTTCCAGCTGTTTTTGTCAATATGATCAATTTCATAACCTTCGGGTTTCTTACCGAGCCAACATTCAGCAACAACAGAATGAAGAAATATCGTGTGCGTTTTGCCGCCAATTTTGACGACTGTAATCCAATACTCCATATTGCCTTTGTAAGAACGTTTAACGCACTTCAAGCAACGTTTCGAGCGTGCATTTCTAAATATCGTTCCATTTGCATTGACTTCGTACAAAAATTTTAATGATGGTATCTTTCTAAACTCAAGATTTGCTTTTTGCATCCCTTGATACCTCCAAAGTTATGTTTTTACTTCTGAAAGCTATTACTTTCCGACTTTGGAAATTCACAAACAAAGTTGTGATTTACGACGTTTACCGGTTTACTTTACAGGCTTGCCGGTAATTCTTCTAATACGTTCAAATTTCTCGCCTTGAAGTTCATAATTAACGTCAACGAGACCATCATCACATTGAATGACCTTGATTGATTTAAGCGGTTCATTTGTTCTGCTTCTGACATAATCAACGTAATGCTGCGGTTCATCAGCGGTTACATCTTCAATGCCAATAAATTTGACTTCAACACCGTCAAAATGTTTAACCACATTTACACCTCCTAAAATTAATTGTTTTTTTGGACCGATTGAAATATATTTATATATAAAAAGCCTGTATAAGCAAAATATATTAACAGGCAATACATAAATATCAAGATAAAAATAATGTCATCTAAATCATTGATAAATCAACATCTATAATATTGAATAATTAGATGACATTCACACACTTTATTATTATAAATAGATCAATTTAAATCAATTTCAACATCGTTACGCAGCTTGATTGCTTCTCCAATGTGGACGTTGTCTATCACATCAGAACCTTCAAGATCAGCTATTGTACGAGCAACCTTCTTAATTCTATCGTATGAACGGGCTGACAAGTGCTTCCGTTTATAAACCAACTCCAATAATTCTTCAGCACGGTCCGTCATTTGACAATATTTTCCTATTAACGCGTGATTCATTTGCGCATTGCAAAACATATGATATGGTTTCAAACGCTTGACTTGAATATCACGAGCTTTGGAAACACGTTTTCTGATTTCAGACGAAGGTTCACTTTTACGTTTAGAACTCAAGTCTTTGTATTCAACGCGCGGTACACGAATATGAATATCAATCCTGTCAAGCAGCGGTCCAGAAAGCTTTCGAGTATAACGTCTAATTTCGAGCGGGCTGCACCTGCAAGGATGAGTTGGATCGCCGTGCCAGCCACACGGGCAAGGATTCATTGAACAAATTAAAATTATATTCGACGGAAACGTTAGCGTTGCATTTATACGCGATATAGTTATTTGTCGTTCTTCAAGTGGTTCACGCAATGCTTCCAATACGGATTTATGAAATTCTGGGAACTCATCTAAAAATAAAACACCATTGTGGGCCAACGTTACTTGACCTGGACGCGGAATCGTGCCGCCGCCAATCATTGAGGCCGTAGAGGCATCGTGATTAGGATTTTGAAACGGCCTCTTTGTTATCAATCCGCCATTCTTTCCAAGTTTGCCTTCAATGCTGTATATTTTAGTAACTTCAAGTGCTTCTTCAGGTGTAAGTTCCGGCAAAATAGAATTCATGCGTTTAGCCAGCATTGTCTTACCAGAACCAGGTACGCCGACCATTAATACGTTGTGACCGCCAGCTGCAGCTACTTCTAATGCCCGTTTAGCTAAAAATTGACCTTGCACATCTGAAAAATCATCTTGGATTTCCAAATTATCATCATCAACATTAATACGTGTCTTAACTGCCAGCGGCATATCCTCGTAACCTTGAAGAAAGCGCACCAATTCACCAAGATTATCCGGCGCATAAACTTCAACTCCATCAACCAAAAGTGCCTCATTGACATTATCTTTGGATACAAACACTCTTTTCAAGCCACATTCACGAGCAGTAATAACCATTGGCAATACGCCATAAACACTTCGCAATTGACCTTCAAGTGATAACTCAGCAGCAAACAGGCAATCTTTTGTTTTATCGAGCGGAATTGTGCCTTGTGCAGATAACAAACCAATTGCAATTGGTAAATCCAGGCCAGGACTATCTTTTTTCATACTGGCAGGAGCCAAATTTATAGTAATCTTTTCTGCTCGCAGCAACAGGTTGGAATTTTTAATCGCAGTGCGTACTCGTTCTTTGGATTCTTTAACCGACATATCAGGCAGCCCAACTATATCAAAAGACGGCATGCCATTTGTACTGTCTACTTCCACAGTTATTATCCGACCATCGACGCCAAGTGTCGTTGCTCCAAAAGTTCTTGCAAACAATGACTTTTCACCCTTCTAAAACCGTTACATCTTTAAACGCTGACCCACGTTTGACCAACAAAATATCCTGTAAAAAATCTGCTACTTTTCCACTTGTTTCTGCATACATATGAGAATAAATTTCTAATGTTATCTTTGGTGACTTATGACCAAGACGTTTACTTATTGTTGTTATTGGAAATCCACCATTTATGAGTAAACTCGCGTGGCTGTGCCTTAAATCGTGTACCCTTATTTCTTTTACTCCGGCTTCCATTGCGTATTTGTGTATAACCTTTTGCAAACTGCTTCTGGAAATGTGAAATATTGGGCTTGTTGATTTATCAAGACCACTTATATATGACCTAACTTCTTCCATTAAACTAACTGGCATTTCGATCGTCCGTATGCTATATGGTGTTTTAGTTGTCGTTATTTCGCCACTATTGTCAGATTTACTCTTACTTATGGTAATTTCATTCGTATCAAAATTAAAATCATCTGCATTGAGTGCAAGCAATTCACCCAATCTCATTCCGCTATAAAATAATAACTTAAAACATAATTTATAAATATTATTATCAACTACGGAAATAAATTGATTAAATTCCGATATCTCCCAAAAATTCACACTTGATTCAATTTTGCCGATATTGCCAGTTATGTGCAGCGGATTCTGCTTTAATCCATAATATTTAATCGCATAATTAAATATCGTACTGCAGCGAGTGTGAATCTTGCGTGTTGTATTTGGACTCAATTGTAACTTTATAATTTGATTCTGCCATTGTCTCACCACAACAGGTGTTATATCTGATACTTTTATATCACCCAAATACGGTAATATATGTTTAGCGATTACTTGTTTGTTTGTTTTAAATGTGCTGGCTTTAAGGCGTAACTCCGCATCTTCAAAATATTTATCAATAATATAAGCAATCGTTACATCAACTTTATCTTTAGATGTCGATTTAAAATCGTGCTCATACTCTAATGCTTCACGTTTGGTTTTAAAACCACGCTTTGTCGTATAGCGAGAAGTACCCTGCCAGTCTTTATAACGAAATTTAGCATACCACGTCTTGAGTTTTTCATCACGATATGCTGGCATAAATATTCTCCATTCAAAACAAAATTCTAATTAAAATTATTATACCAAATATTTTTTATATTGACAACCAAATTATAATTAAATTTTTTATTATGATTAATCAGTGAGTTTATTAATCGCAGTGGATTTTTATTGATTCTGTGAAGGAAATAAAGTTCGATTGTTGAAATAATAATTAAATAATTGTATGGAAATGTAATAATTTATTTTGAAAGGTTGTGATTTTATGGAAAGAGTTTCGCAAATTTGATAAACTTTATCCAGATCATTTAATTTAATTTATTAAAACAAAGATATTGAGGTGATAGTGATGAAAATTCAACTTACGGAATCACGCAGCTATTTTAATACATCTCAAAATCGTTCAAATACTATAAAACCAAATAGATCTGAATCAGTCACAATATCTAATGACACATCTGACCGAGAAACCGAATTTTTAAAATCTAAAGGTCTCGCGTTGGCTAAATCAATCAATAATTATGATGACGAAGAGACACGCATTAATTTAGAAAATCAATTAAAGCAAATTCAAAATGAGCTGCGGCAGAAAGATAACAATATTTATCGCCAAAATAATAGTATTTCTTTTGGCATTGATATACAAGTATAAGTGAGTTGCAAAATGGCTAATATAAAAAATGACATTAATCTAAATAAATTAATAGACGTAATAAAAGATGCTCATACTATAAAGTTGACAGGTAAGGTCACACAAGTTGTCGGCTTAGTTATTGAATCGCAAGGACCGCCGGTCAGTGTAGGTGAACTTTGTTACGTTATATCTAAGATTGAAAACTATGCACCGATACCTGCAGAGGTCGTTGGCTTCCGCGAAGGTTTCGTTATGCTCATGGCGATTGGTGAGATGCAGGGCGTTGGTCCAGGCTGTGAAGTTATTGCCGCGCAGAAAATGTTGCAAGTCAAAGTTGGCGATGAACTCTTAGGCCGTGTACTTGACGGTCTTGGCAATCCAATGGACGGCAAAGGTCCAATACTTAGTAAACTTGAATATCCTCTGCAAGCTCCGCCGCCCAATCCAATGACACGTCCACGAATCAACGAATCACTCTATGTCGGAGTTCGTGCAATCGACGGATTGATGACACTGGGCGACGGCCAGCGTATTGGCATTATGGCAGGTTCCGGTGTTGGTAAATCCACCTTACTTTCAATGATTGCGCGTAACACGGAAGCTGATATAAGTGTTATTGCCTTAGTCGGTGAGCGTGGCCGTGAGGTTCGTGATTTTATTGAACGTGATCTCGGTGAAGAAGGTTTGAAACGCTCAGTCGTTGTCGTTGCGACTTCAGATCAGCCTGCGCTTGTCCGCATTAAAGGCGCGATGACCGGCACTGCGATTGCTGAGTATTTTCGAGATCAAGGTCACAAAGTCATTTTAATGATGGACTCTGTCACACGTTTTGCAATGGCACAGCGTGAAGTCGGCCTTACTATTGGTGAGCCGCCTGCGACTCGTGGTTATACTCCGTCCGTATTCGCATTGTTGCCGAGACTGCTTGAACGTGCCGGTACTTCTGATACAGGTTCGATTACCGGTATATATACTGTGTTGGTTGACGGTGACGATATGAACGAGCCAATTGCTGATGCCGTTCGTTCTATCCTTGACGGTCATATAGTATTGAGTCGTGCGATTGCAGCTCAGAATCATTTTCCAGCGATTGACGTTTTAGCCAGTGTCAGCCGTGTTATGAATGAAGTTGTCAGTAAAGAACATCTGCAAGCCTCACAAAATATGCGTGCGCTTATGGCGGTCTACAAAGATGCTGAAGATTTGATTCACATTGGTGCTTATGTTAAAGGTTCCAGCAAACGAATTGATGCGGCAATCCAAAAGATTGATTCAATAAATGAATTTTTAGTGCAGGGCATTTTTGAAGTTGATACTTTCCAAAATACACAGAAGAAGCTGATTACTATTTCTGGCAAGATTTAACGTCTATTGTCTATTACTTAACTATAAATTGGAGATGAAATATTGAAAGTTACATTGCTGACACATACGCCAACACCGGAAAAGATTGTTGCTGCAGCGGCAAGATGTTGTTATTCCAATGATGATCCTGATAAACTGCTCGATGAGATGACTGACGAGAAGGCTGCCCGATTTTTACAAAAATTAAACGACCTCGGTCACCAGTCTCCACTGGAACACGTGTCGTTTACTTTTTCCATTAGCGGCGTTTCACGTGCACTCTTAGCGCAAATTACTCGCCATCGGCTCGCTTCGTTCAGTGTCCGAAGTCAACGTTATTGCGGCTTTGAAAAATCGGATTTTATTAAACCGCCGTCAATTGCAAAATCTGAAGTTAATGATATTTTTGATGATTCGCTTTCTCAATCTAAATCCAATTATGATGAATTGATTGATGCCGGTATTGCCAAAGAAGATGCAAGAATGGTACTTCCAAATGCCTCAGTAACTTCAATGGTCTTAACTATGAACGCCAGAGAACTTCTGCACTTTTTTAGTCTGCGTTGCTGTACTCGTGCTCAATGGGAAATTCGGCAGCTTGCAAACGAGATGGTCAAACTCGTTAAACAAGCTGCGCCGAACATTTTCCAGAAAGCTGGTGCTGCCTGCGATCAGCTTGGCTACTGTCCAGAAGGTAAATTCTCCTGCGGCAAGGCTCCGGCACTTGATAAAATTTTAGAAGTGTATAATCGGAATAACAGTCGCTAAGTCTTATTGATCTTCATTGCTTTTATGAATCATTCGCATCTCAACGATTATATTATCTCTAGTTATGAATATCATTTGGAGCTTATCATTAATTTTATAAGTATATATCGCTCGTTTATCATACTTGTCCAGCTGCGACGGCTTGCCATATTTTGAAGTCATATTGCGTTTTTTCATTCCAACTGTAATGCCGTCTGGCGTGGCAAGACCATTGTTGCCCGATGAAACAACTGATACGGCTACTCCATCGACAAGATCAATCTGAAATGTATCGCCATAGTACCACGTTTCAGCCTGTATTGATTGATTGTCGGTGGAATTTTTTATTACGCTGCTTCTCATTTTATTTGGATCGCCATAGATACTTTTAATGTATTCGGCAGAACTATTGACCGCTATGCCTCCAATTGCCGCCTGTTCTACTTTAATTGATTTCATTGCCGCACATATGGAAGAATTAATAAAAATAATACAAAATATTAAAATGTAAATTGATTTATTCATATCATCACCTCACACTAATTATAAGTTACTAATAAATTATTTGCAATTAATATTTTATTGTCAAGCAGGGAAATGTTAATTTTGCGTGGAATAATTAAATGATATATAACATTTTAGATGAGACAGTATTACAAAATTATTATGGCGATAAAGAGGGCGATATTTTGGATAGCAAAAAAATTCCAACTATGTTAGTTGTTGAGGAGATCGAAGATAATCAGAATACAATTAACTCCATTTTTCACGATGACTATAAAATTATAAACACTTCAAATGAAACAGAAGCCTCTGAAATAATTACAAAATCGGATATTGATGTCGTGCTCGCTGATTTGCATTTCATATCGCAGCTAAGTCCAAATAAAAAATTTAATGAAATTCCTCTTATCGCTATGACAGATAAAGATAATTTTGATGATGGAGCAGCTGCAATTAAGGCTGGTGCATTTGAATTTATTACCAGACCTTATAATCAGACCGTTGTTCATTATCGTATTCAAAATGTAATTAAACACTTTGCCGATTTAAGAGATATAAACGCGGCAAAAGAAAAACAATTAAGTAAGATGCACCGTTATATAGAAAACGATTTATTAACCGGCCTTTACAACCGTGAGAGTTTTTATAAACGTGCAGCTGCTATGATGCAGGAGCATCCTGAAACTAAATATTATATTATATATCTTGATATAAGCTGCTTCAAAGCTATAAATGACCTTTTCCAAATTGAGACCGGCAATTTAATTTTGCGAACGACAGCAAGTTATTTAAAAGTACTAATTAAACCAGATATTGGTATTTGCAGCCGCATAGAGGCGGATCACTTTGTCGTTTGTGCTCCGCAGGATAATATTGATATTGAAAAATTAATAATCGGACTAGACAATATCATACAATCACTTGGAATAAGTCATAACATTTTATTCTATGCCGGTATTTATCCGGTCAGTAATCCATCTTTACCGGTCGATCAGATGTGCGACCGCGCAAATATGGCTCTCCGTAAAATCAAGGGCAACTATATGAATCGTTATGCTTATTATGATTCTGGAATGCGTGAGTTAATGCTGCAGGATCAAATGATTGTACGCGATATGGAATCGGCACTGCAGGAGGAACAGTTTACGATTTTCTTACAGCCGATTTATAACATAAGAAAAAATATGATTGAAAGTGCTGAAGCTCTAGTACGCTGGTTTCACCCAGTTAATGGTATGATTTCTCCTGGTAAATTTATTCCGGTCTTTGAACGCAACGGTTTTATCGTTAAAGTTGACCGTTTTGTTTGGGAATCCGTTTGTAAATTTATTCAAAAGCAGCGTAGTGAAACCGGTGATATCATTCCAGTCTCAGTAAATGTATCTCGAATGAATTTTTATAATCTGGACTTGTTGGAATTTTTGCTTGGTCTTTTGGAGAAATACGAGCTTGAACCCTGGATGCTTAAACTTGAAATAACGGAAAGTGCATATACTGACAATCCACATCAATTAATGTCCATTATCCGTGTCTTCCGTGAAGAAGGCTTTCCTGTATTGATGGACGATTTCGGCAGCGGCTATTCATCACTTAATATGCTGAAAAATCTGCCGGTTGATGTCTTAAAAGTTGATATGGCATTTGTCCGTGAGCTGGAAGAATCCTAACGCGCATATATGATATTAAAATTCATAATGAGACTGGCTCATGATCTTGGAATGGACGTTGTAATTGAAGGTGTTGAAACGCAAAAGCAGCTTGATTATTTAGCCAATCTTGGCGCTGATAAGATTCAAGGTTATTTCTTCTCACGCCCGCTGCCTGTACCGGACTTTAAAAAACTGCTTGCTGAAACCAATTATAAATAACAATATAATTTATCATATAATCATTAACCTTAATGAAAAGTTGGAGGTAAAAACAATGGCGACGATTAAAAAAGATAGTTTTGGCACACTCAGCAATGGTCAAAATGCGACGATTTTCACGCTCCG
>JAFUTM010000463.1 GCA_017484235.1 Selenomonadaceae bacterium | reverse complement strand
TTGTCTCAAATGGCCAACAATCTGCCGATATGCACGGCCTGTTTTAGCGGAGATTATCCGATTAAGCCGCCAGAAGAGGATATACGCGGCGAATACGTTAAATAAATTATCGTTTTAGAGTTAATAGCGCGACAGACTCAACGTGAGAAGTGAACGGAAACATATCGACCGGTTGTATGATTTTAGTCTTATAGCCGGTCGTTTCCATTATTTTCAGGTCGCGCGCAAGTGTCGCCGGATTGCACGCAACAAAAACGACATTAGCCGGCCTCATATTAGCAACCCCCGCTAACAGTTTCTGATCGCAGCCGGCACGTGGAGGGTCTAACACAATCACGTCAGGGCGCACTCTGAGTTTAGGCATCACGGCCGTTGCGTCGCCAACGATAAATTCAGCGTTGCGAATATTATTAATCCGCGCATTGAGTTTAGCGTCGGCAATGGAAGGTGATACAATCTCAATACCAATGACGCGCCGCGCACGTTTGGCCAAAAACAGAGTGATTGTACCAGTACCGCAGAAGGCGTCAATGACGGTTTCGTGTCCTTTTAAGTCGGCAAAGTCCAGCGCCGTTTGATAGAGCTTCTCAGCCTGTTTAGTGTTGACCTGGAAAAATGAACGCGCCGAAATATTAAATTCCAAGTCGCCGATTCTGTCCTTTATTGAGCGCTTGCCGTATAAAATTTTGCTGTCGCGACCGAGCACCACATTGTTATGATAAGTCTGAATATTTTGCGGAATACTCGTAATATTCGGCAGTTCAGAGCGAAGGGCAAGCACAATAGATTTTTCATTGGGCAGATTTTCCTTTGAAGTGACCAAAACCAGCATAGTCTCATCAGCGCCTGCACGGCCCATAATATGCCGGATAGTGCCGCGATGCCGGTCCTCATTATAAACGGAAATATTAAATTTATTGATGACTTTACGCGCCGCCGCTAAAATCAAGTCATTTGCCGGACGCTGAATCAGACAGGAATTTGTGTCTATAATCTGGTGGCTCGACTTTGCAAAGCAGCCGATTTTGACTTCTCCTTTGACTTTGCCGACCGGAAACTGCATTTTATTGCGATAGTGCCAAGCGTCTGCCATACCGATTGTCTCTGAAACGGGAACGTCAATTTTACCGATTCGAGTAACCGCGTCTACAATCTGCCGGCGTTTCCACTTGAGCTGCGCCTCATATGATAAATGTTGGAGTTGACAGCCGCCGCAGTCCTTATAAATTGGGCAGCGCGGCTCCACTCTGTCCTTACTTTTATTGATTATGTCGAGCAAATCCGCAGCGGCATAATTTTTTTTAACGGAATTAATTTTGACCTGAACCACCTCATTGGGCAGAGCGCCATCAACAAAAACAGTAAAATCATCAATGCGCCCAACACCTTGCGCCTCAGAGTTCAAGTTATCAATCTTAATCTGATAAGTTTCATTTACATTAACCGGTTTGATAATATCACGTCCTTAATTTTTGATACTGATTATTCTATTATCTAAAAAAGAATTTGTCAAATTGTTATCAAAAACCGGCGTAATATAATAAAAAGCACCCTCTTTCCGGTTCGAGAGTGCCCTACTAATTTATACCGCTATGCGCTCGTTCATTTCGTCTGTATCTTTAATAAATTCGACGGTTTTGCCTTTAAAGTAATCTTCTGGAAAACTTCCTGCATCATAGAGGACTACCCACGATTCGATTGAGTTTAACATATATTTGTAATAATTGTCCTCAATAACTGCCTTATACTTGGCGTAGTCACCATATTCATAATCACTATCAAGCTGCAAAACGTGAAGGTGTTTTACTTGAAAGTCGTGTAAAATTTTATATTTGGTTTTATGTTCACTAGTAAACATTTCCTTCAACCTCCCATTTAATCAACAATTCTTTATAGTGTTCTAAATTTTGTTTCGTGATTTCAATTTCTTCAGACGGAATTTTGTATTTGTCAGCGACACTTATTAAGTATTTTTGAGCATCAATCTCACGTTTAAGAAGAACTTCATAATTTAATTTACCAAACATATTAGTTCTGTCTTGTTTAGCGTGATACATTTCTTCCAAAACATCTGAAACTGTGGCATTATCAGCAATAAATGCAATATTAGCACCTGTCATATAAGAGGCATAAGCTCCAGACATTTTTAAATGTTGTGCGGCTTCTTCTCCACGAATTATTATTCCACCAGCTTTTATGAAGTCTTTTGTTAATTTATTGTAAGTTGGCTTGTCTATAATCTCGTGACCGTCTGCGCCTTTCCTGCGACGCATAAATTCCATATTCTCATTCATATTATTAATTTTATCATTATTCAGAGTTGGACGCAAGCACGGAGCTTTTACTTTTTTATAAATTATAATTACATCTGCAACGTGGGCGCAATAAAAGCAGGAATTTTCGATAAGGCGTTGAAGTTAATAACAAATTGTTTATGACGAAGGGAGAATTTTATTTAATGTATAATAAAATTAAATTGTTGACGACTCGCCCGCTGACCTTGATAGTGACAATGTTAATGTTTATGATGATTGTTGCCGGCTGTGGCGAGGAAGAAGACGATATGTACAGAAACACGACAACGCGCGAGATTTTTTTATTTACTACAGATGACGCAGGTCGCGATGTCGTCTTTGAGAAGAAGCCGGAGCGCATTGTCGTGACGAGTGCCTCTTTTTTAGAGCCGCTGCACGAACTTGGAGCTAATATAGTCGGCCGCCCTGATTCTAAGACGCAGATGCCGGACTGGGCGAAAGACCTCGCCAGTATCGGTCAAGTCTACCAGGTTGACGTTGAAAAGATTATCGCCTGCAAGCCGGACGTTGTGATTCTCAACAAAGGTATGAATGAAAAACTAGTTAGCGTACTCGACGAAAATAATATACCTTCGATGGTGATAGCGATGAAGAGCTACGAAGACGTTAAGCACGAGCTTGAGATTTTTGGCGAGCTGACAGCAAATGAAAGTAAAGCTAATCAGTTAATTGCTGATATGGACACCAAGATAAAATCAATCGTTGATAAAATGCCTAAGGACAAGCGCCGTGTCGCAATTCTGCACAGCACCGCGCAGGGCCTGAGTGTCCAGCTGGACGGCAGTATCGCGGGCAATATCGTTAAAATGTTTGGTTGGGAAAACGTGGCCGCCGGTATGACGCCGATGGAAAACAATCCAGACGCCGCACCTTACAGTATGGAAACGCTGGCCGAGCAGAATCCAGAAATTATTTTTATTACAAGTATGGGCAAGATAGACGATATTAAAGCCAATATGCAAAAAAATATTGAGACGAATCCGGCGTGGCAGGCGATTGGCGCAATTCAAAAGAATCAGATTTACTATCTGCCGCAGGATTTATTCTTGCTGAGTCCAGGTCTGCGCTATCCAGAGGCCGTAGAATACATGGCAAAATTAATAACTAATTAGGAATTAGGAATTATGAATTATGAATAAAAAACGAACCTCCTATTCCTCATTCAGCATTTCTAATTCATAATTAGAAAAGGGTGGTATAAATATTTTTGTTAAGAATGTCGGCAAAAAGTAAGGAATTATTATATAAAACGATCGGCGCATCAGTCGCATATTTCATATCGCTAATGGCGTTCTATTTAAACATCGGCCAGAACATGGGCTCATACTGGGTGCCAATTCTGCTGCCAATCATCGCCGGTCTGACAATAATACAATTCACCAGCCGCAAATTCATACTTTCGCAGATGATGCTGCCCAACTTAATCGCTGGCCTCGCCTGGTGCAGTGCATTTCCGCTGCTGTACACGTGGACTTATGAGCGCCCGTGGTTTATGTCATTGGTCAGCTACGACTTCATCATCGGCACATCAATGTTTTTATTTTTAGTCAGCCTTGAAATACTGCTGATGTCTACGACTAATATAAAATTCTCAGCCGGCTTAATAACGGCGCTCAACTTTCTGTTTATGGTAATTCCGTTCGTCGAATACACTTATTATTGTATGGTGTGGCACTGCCTGTCGCCGGCGTCGCTTATGGCGCTTTATCTGACGAACTGGAATGAGAGTATCGACTTCATACGCGGCAGCATCGGCGACTTAAACGCAGTAATCATTTTATTAGTAATCGCATTCTTGTTAAAAAAGGCGTACAACGTACACAAAAAATTTGCCGACCATATAATTAACCAGCAAATCGACCGTCGGCATAAATTCGCAGTGGCAATAGTCTTAGTTTGTTCGTTCGCCTCTTTGATTTATTATGTGCCACAGAATTCACTTGCCGGCCTATGGAAAAATGTCACGGACTACGTTGCCGAAATGCAGCAGTACGAAGTTGGCCACAGTGAGCGCGTCAATAATTTGCAGATTAATGCAGCCGATACGCTTGCGGCGAAGTCAACCGGCACGATTATATTTGTGATTGGCGAGTCGGCGTCACGCAGTTATATGAGGGCGTTCAATCCAAATTTTGAGTTTGACGACACGCCGGAACTGAGTGCCAAAATGAGAGAAGGTTTTGACAAAAACGGCTTTATCGTTTATCCGAATATTTATTCCTGCTGGTCACAGACGGTGCCGGTGCTGCAGCGCGTCCTGACTGAGCAGAGTCAATATAACGAAAAAGAGTTTTATGATTCCACTTCGATAATCGACGCAGCGCGGAAAGCCGGCTATAAAACCTACTGGTTCAGCAATCAAGGCCGTTACGGCGAATACGACAGCGCAATCACTATCGTCGCCAAGACTGCGGACGTTTCCGAGTGGACGGACGACGCCTATGATTTTTCGGATAAGTACGACATTACGCTGATGAAGTATCTGGAAAAGCTGGACGGCAGCGCCAATAATTTTGTTGTGCTTCATCTAATGGGCAGCCACATTTATTATAATAATCGTTATCCGAAGGACTTTAAACGCTGGGTGACAGAAGACGGCACCGGTATGGCGACGGCGGCACCTTCTTATGCCAATACAATTTTATATACGGACTATGTGCTTTCACAGATTTATGAATACGCCACCAAAAATCTAAATTTGCAGGCGATGATTTATTTCTCGGATCACGGTGAAAATCTACAGATTTCGCATAATCCAGATGTATTTAGTTTTGATATGGTGCGCATACCGATGTTTATATATTTGTCGCCGGATTATCAAAAAGCATTGCCGGAGCGTGCGGCGGCGCTATACAATCACAAGGACGAGTATTTTACTAATGATATGTTGTATGACACAATCTGTGGAATAATGAATGCACCGTCGAATCGTTATGAAGCGCGGCAGGATTTTTCGTCTGAGGATTATGGCTTTACTCGTGAGACGCTTACAACTATGCTTGGACGTTACAAATTGACCGATGACGCCGGCAACTAAGGTGACTCATATGCAAGATAAGCAATGGAAAGCATTTTTAATTACTGGAATTTTTGATTTAATTCAACGAGGCAAACGACTCAAAATGGCTGACCATATTCCAGTCAATAAAGTATATATTTCTTCATCAATACAAATTTGTTGCAACTGACCACGTAACAATATTAAAATCCTCAAAATTAAATAAATATAATTATCTTTTTATATCTACAATATTAAATAGATTACAAGAAAAATATAATTTTAATCGAGAAATCAATGATGAAAGAATACGCAATGAAAAAATCCTGCTGCCAATCAATGACGGAGGTGAACCGGACTATGACTTTATGGAACAGTATATGCGCGAGCGTGAACAGAACCTCATTCAGCAATACCTTAACTATATCAATGATAAATAAACTGCTTTATATTTTAATACTGCTGATAATACTTGTTAATGCTGAGACTTCTGCAGCGACGCGCGAGGAGATTGCCGCAATCAACGTGCCCACTGCGGCCGACTTTCAATACTGGACAAATGGCTCTTCGGCTAAAAACAAATTGATTGAATACGTCGAAGATGTCACCAATCCAAATAGTCAGAATTTTATTCCGGTTGAAGACAGAATCGCCGTCTTTGATTGTGACGGAACGCTGATATGTGAGA
>JAFUTM010000053.1 GCA_017484235.1 Selenomonadaceae bacterium | reverse complement strand
GAACCGACTGCAGGATTGGATATAGAAACTGAACAAAACATTTTGAAACTGTTGAGCAATTACCGACATAACCGAACAATAATAATAGCCACGCATCGGAAAGCCGTCATAGATTTTGCAGACGAGGTTATAACAATCTCTGCCAGAAATGATCGTATTTAAGACAATGCGTAATGCTTAATTCGTAATTTAAAAATTTGAAAATGGCCGAGCGTGATGCGAGGCCTTGTGAGCGCTAAGTCACGTGATGTGACTTTAGCGAACGAGTTTTCTTTGCTTCTTTCTTTACGGTTAAAGAAAGAAGGTTCAAATATAAAAAATAATGAGGTGATAATATGATATTTGACAGCCACATGCATACAAAGTTCAGTGCTGATTCTGAGATGAAGGCAGCTGACGCAATTGCAAAGGCAGAACAACAAAATATCGGCGTAGTCTTTACGGAACACTTTGATTACGATCTTCCTGGCGATATAGATTTTACCTTTGTGCCGGAAAATTACTGGCGTGAATATGAATCTTTGAAAAATAATAACGTCAGACTAGGTGTCGAAGTCGGTATGGAAGAATATTCGCGTAAGGCGTATATGGAATTTATAAAGCGTGTGCCCTTTGATATGGTTATTGGCTCCATTCATCTAGTAGATCGACTTGATATATATTACCCAGAATATTACGTTGACAAAGATAAACAGACGGCATATCATAAATATTTTACTGAAATGATTGAAGAAGCTGCCGTTGGTGATTTCGATGTACTCGGTCATATAGATTATATCTGCCGTGCTGCGCCTTATGATGATCCAGAAATTGATTATGCGAACTTCAAAGATGATATTGATAAAGTACTAAAAATTATCATCGACCGTGACAAAGTTCTCGAACTCAACACACGTAGACTCAACACGCGTCGCGGATTAAAGGAACTTGTACCTATTTACAGTCAATATAAAAAATTGGGCGGCAAATATGTTACCATTGGCTCTGATGCTCATAAAGTTGAAGCGGTCGGCAATTATTTTGATTTAGCAGTAGACTTTGCACACGAATTAGATTTAATTATTGTAACTTTTTGCAATCGTAAACTTGAAATTTGTAAATAAGTGTGATAAACTATAAATAATTCTAATATAAGGAGTGACCTTGAATGAAACACATCAAAACAGTCAACAAGCCAAATTTGCAGCAATCAATCAACAAGGGCGGCTGCGGTGAGTGTCAGGCTTCCTGCCAAAGTGCGTGCAAGACCAGCTGCACAGTTGGCAATCAAGTCTGTGAACGCCAAAAGAAGTAATAAAAAAACATAATGCAGAATGTAATCTAATCGGCATTCTGTATTTTTTATGGCTGCGCAATGGCGCAGTAAATATTATAATGAGCTTCCTCTCTAAATCAATGTAATTATTAAATAAATTAGCAGGATAGTTGCAACTTTTGCAGAATAATCCAATAAATATAGTTTTGATAATATATATTTATTGAATGAGGCGGAGGCGATGAAATGTTACGCGCACAAAGTGTCGATACCTTGCGTACCG
>JAFUTM010000462.1 GCA_017484235.1 Selenomonadaceae bacterium | reverse complement strand
GATTTTGAACAAAGATTTAAACTCTGAAATATTGCAAACAGATATATCAGAACTGCTCAACGATCCACAGATGTTAAAATTAATGGCCGAAGCTTCATTAAAACTCGGTCGGCCGCAGGCAGCTGATGAAATTGCCGAAATTATTTTACAACTTGCAAAATAATTATGAATGAGGAATTATGAATTAGGAATTGTTTCCTTTACGAATTGCGCATTAAGCATTACGCATTAATTAAATTCCTCATTCCTAATTTATAATTCCTAATTATCTTAAAGGCGGTGATCTTATGAAAACGTCAACCGACGAAGAACTGTCACGTCGGTTTTATATCTTAAATACAATTGTTGCAATAATATTACTTGCGGCAATTTTTGTTTCTATTTCACAATTTGGAGCGCAGGCCTGGCAAGGACAAAGACAAATTGCACTGGTGATTCCAGGTGAGAAAAATCAACTTGGCTGGAATAAATCGCAATATACTGCAGCTAAAAAGGCGTGTGACGAACTCAATTTTGATTTGGTAATTCGTGAAAATGTTTCTTCCGATGCGGATG
Source organism: Selenomonadaceae bacterium (assembly GCA_017484235.1). Classification (GTDB taxonomy): domain Bacteria; phylum Bacillota; class Negativicutes; order Selenomonadales; family Selenomonadaceae; genus Quinella. The sequence continues at coordinate 9,291 of JAFUTM010000462.1, read as the reverse complement.
CCTGTAGGAAAGTCGCTGACGAGCTTTCAAAACGCGGCGTCAATGCTATTGTTTTTGCTAATGGATGCCTTTTAAGAAGTATTATCGAATTTGAAAAAGTTTACCCTAAGATTAAGTTCTCAACCATTGAAAGCATTTCCGTACTTCACTCTGGCGGCAGATATTCAATCTTGTCATATGAAGCGTCATATTTGGCAGGAATATTAGCTGGACTTCATACCAAGACCAATAAAATCGGATATGTCGCACCGTTTATGAATCCTGAGGTAAATCAAGGTATAAACGCATTTACTATGGGTGTCCAGCGTGTCAATCCTAAAGCCGAAGTTCTTATAAACTGGACTGGCAGCTGGAATGATCCAATCCACGAAGAACAGGCCGTTCAAAATTTAAAAGCTGAACACGTCGATTTTTTAACCTATCATCAAAATGGTGATACTGTTCCAAATTCTGCCGAACGTGCCGGCATTAATTTTGTCGCTTTCAATGAGACTTATCCTTCGCATAGTTACTGCCTTGCCGCAATTAAAATTAAGTGGAATGAAGCATATATGGACTTAATTAAATATAAAGATGCTCACGAACTTAAAGCTAATTATGCATTTGGTATCAATCAAGGCCTTATTGATTTTGAGATTCTAAATAACGTCACTAAACGCGAGAAAGTTTTGATTGATACTGCAATTTGGGAAATTGAACACGGACGGCTAATATTTTCGGGCGAAATATTTGATAGAAACGGTGTCCAAAAATGTGCGGCTAATGAGACGATCAGTCTGAAAAATCTACAAAATAATATGAATTGGCTTATCAAAGGAGTGAGAATTGTTGGAAACTGAAAAAATTGATACTGGTAAAAAAAATGTCTTTCGATTCGCACTGAAATTAGTCAGCAGATTTTTGATATTTTTGGCAGTTTTGGGCTTGATTGGCTGGCTTGTTTTGACGAAAATGGAAAGTATGCTGCAAGGTGAGATTGAGGAATTTGTTGCAGATCAGGCAGAAATAACGGCACAAATAGCCGGTGAACGTTTTGAGGGCGAATTAATTCAACTTAATCGCTATGGCAAGCAGTTGGAAGCCGGAAATATGACGCCGGAAAATATAATTGCAGCCATAAATTTGAGTGAAACAGGCGTTTATTCCGGTATTGTCGATGTATCTGGCAATTTAGTCGCCGGAGCTGGCTTGCCGGATACGATAAAAACACAAATTAAACGCGCTATGAGCGGTGATAGTTTTGTCGATTATCACGAAAACATCGGCCTTGTGATGATGACGCCTATCATTTACAATGGCAATGTTCGTTTTGTTGTCTATAAAGTTTATAATGACAGAATTTTGAAAGAAAAATACTTCCATTTAGAAAACAAAATCAGTAAAAATATTTACATTTGTGATACTAAGCTCAATAAAATTATTATTCCTTATACCAATTTTAATGAAGACGATATATTTTATGATAAACATAAGCAGCTGCCGCTTGGATATGACGAAATAATGTCGAAGTTGAGCACAAATCATTCTGCAGCAATGCACTCCAATAGTATAGATGAAGACTATGTTGTATTCGCGTCAGAGATTCAGGGCAATTTTATAATTATAGGTTACTCTGATTGGAATTACTCAGCAATCGGCGGTATCTTTAGCGTCCACAGAATTGTCGTCTGGGTATTTTTCTTGTTGATTGTTCTGTTTAGCATCTTCGTCTTATATTCGTTTACTGCTGAATTAAAAGTTGCGGAAAGTGATGAACTGCGTGAGGCCAAAGACGATGCCGACCGTGCCAATCAGGCTAAGAGTGAGTTTTTGGCGAATATGTCACACGAGATTAGAACACCGCTCAATGCCGTTTTGGGTATGGACGAAATGATTTTGCGTGAAGTGCCAATTGATTCTCCGATTAGAACTTACGCCTGGAACATCAAAAGCGCAGGCGAAACACTTTTGTCACTTATTAATGATATATTAGACTTCAGTAAAATTGAATCCGGCAAAATGGAAATTGTGGAGACGACTTATTATTTAAGCTCAGTATTAAACGACATATTTAATATGATGCGATTTAAAGCTGAGCAAAAAGGTCTGGATTTTAAAATTGAAGTTGATGAGAGTGTGCCGGACGTTTTGTATGGCGACGAAGTTAGAATCCGTCAAGTTATCGTCAATATTTTAAATAACTCCGTCAAGTATACTCAAAAGGGCAGTGTAACATTTAAAGTCACATGGCAGCGAATGACGGACGGCAGTGCAATGATGAGTTTTAGTTCGATTGACACCGGAATTGGAATTAAAGAAGAAGACCTGCCTAAATTATTTAGTAAGTTCCAGCGTCTTGACCTACAGAAGAATCGTACTGTTGAGGGCACCGGTCTCGGACTTTCAATAACTATTAAACTCGTTAAGATGATGAGCGGTGAACTCAAAGTTGAAAGTGTTTACGGGCAGGGCAGTACATTTACAATCTTGCTGCCTCAAAAAGTGGAGAAATACGAAGCCATTGGCGATTTCCGTGCGCGGGCAGAAGCATTTATCCAGCAGCAAAAAGATTATCACGAATCATTTATTGCACCAGACGCAGAAATTTTGGTGGTCGACGACAGCGATATGAACCTATTTGTTGTTGAAAATCTCCTCAAAAAGACTAAAATTCACGTTACTCGCAGTATGAGCGGCAAAGACTGCCTTGAAAAGATGACTGAAAATCATTATGACGTAATCTTCTTGGATCATATGATGCCGGAGATGGACGGTATTGAAACGCTTGAACGCTCAAAGACGCTTGAAAACAGTAAAAATATTGATACTCCGATAATAGCGTTGACGGCGAACGCAATTAGCGGTGTTAAAGAAATGTTCCTCAGCAAAGGCTTTAATGATTATCTGTCTAAACCGGTTGACAGTAAAGCACTTGAACGTATGCTTCAAAAATATTTGCCGGTTGATAAAGTTATCGCTACTGACGAAACTGATGAAGAATTAATGCAACCAATCAGCCAGGAAGTAAATACTCAATCATCAAAAGAAGAAACGGCACCTACTGTTCAATCGACTGACAAAACTTCAACAGAAGAAGTATCGACGCAAGACGATGCGGCGGCCTCAGCAACATCATCTGCCGTTCCAAACATAGACGTTGAGCTTGGAATGAATTACTGCGGCGGTATGGAAGAAATGTATAAAGAATTTATTAAGATGTTCTGTGAGAAAAGAGAGGAAACGAAACAAAAAATAAATGACGCTTTCAATAACGAAAACTGGAAGGACTATACAACATTTGTTCACGCGCTCAAGTCCGGCTCGTTGAGTGTTGGCGGTAAAGTGCTGTCTGAACAGGCGAAGGCACTCGAAATGGCAGGGCACGCATATTTAGACAACAATGATGATTCTCAGCTTGATTACATTCGCGAAAATCACTCAAAGGCAATGGAACTCTACGATGCCTTTGTTGACGAAGCTAAAGAACGCGGCTTATTATAAGATAAAATTTTAATCTAACTAATCAAATTTTAATTCATTTTTAATTAACGTTTAATTAAATTATATTAAGATTTATTGAAATATATTATTAATTTAGGATTGATGTAAAATGAAATTTTTATTTGAATTAAGACGGTTGTTGACTGCAATGCTGGTAGCATTAATTTTATTATCTTCGACAAGCACTACGGCATTTGCGATAACACGCGAACAGGCAATAAATGAGATTGTGGCACTTGTCAACATTGAACGAAAGAAAGCTGGATTGCGGCCGCTTAAATTGTCACGTGAATTGTTGAGGCCTGCGGCAATCCGCGCCAGAGAGATAACAAAGTTGTTCTCGCATACCAGACCAAATGGAATGTCGTTTGACACTGCGTTTTATGGAATAATTTATAAAACGGTCGGCGAAAATATTGCCGCTGGTCAGACAAGCTCCGAAATGGTTATGCAGCAGTGGATGGATTCGCCTGGTCATCGTGCCAACATCTTAAATAAAAAATATAAATACATTGGAGTTGCTTACCTTTACGATGAAAACACCAGATATAAACATTTTTGGGTGCAGCATTTTAAAGGTTGATAATTTTACAAAGGAGTGATTTTATATGATGAAAAAATTTTTAATTGTTCTGCTGGTACTTATGTCAATGACGTGTACAGCACTGGCACGAGAAGTCATTGCGGAGGGCTATGGTGCAAACCACAATGAGGCCTTGAAAGATGCTGAAAAGAATGCAGTTGAGCAGGTCGTCGGCACTTTTATTGATTCACGATTAATCGTCGAAAATTTTATGACAGAAATGCAGAGAATATATTCTCATTCTCAGGGCTTCGTGAACAACGTACAGATTTTAAACGAAGGTTCAACCAGCGATGGCTTGTATATGGTCAGAGCTAAAATGAATGTCGAAAGTGAATTTAATAGCAGTTTAATCAGTGAGCTTGAAGCTGTGATGAGGCTTAATGATCCGCGTATCACAGTTATAATGCTCAAAGACAACGCGGCTGCCGGCACGCACGATGAACTGGCGGAAAGTGCATTAAATAATAAACTGCTGGATTTTGGTTTCTCTCATATCGTGGACGCAGACATTGTTGCCAATCTTGAAAATGCGCGGCTTCTCGAACGTATATACAACGGCGAAAGAGGACTCGTCGGCGTTGGCGATAGTTACGGCGCAGATTACCTTGTTTTAGGTGTCACTCACGCGAGTGCTGGTCCGATTCAAATTCCAAATTATCGCACAGGCGGCTATACAGCACACCCAATGAATGTCGGTTCTGCGGACATCACGGCAAAGATTATAAAATTGTCAACTGGTGAGATTGTTGCTACCTTTTCAGTATCCGGTCGCGGTCAGGACATCACCGAAGACACTGCCGCGCGTAAGGCGATTAAGGTTGCCGCTGAAAAGGCTGCTGCTGAACTTGAAAATAAATTTAAAAAGATTCCTTCAAAAGTGACTAACAACAGTGCTTATGGCAGATATTAATTTATTTTTTCTTTTAATGCGGTGGTAAATATGTACATTAACAAAAAATTACGTGCAACGATTTTGTCCTCAGTGATGTCTGTTGATTTAATGTTTCTGCCGATAATGTGTCCAGCAGATAATATTAATGTTGCGCCGCTTCTTCAACTTACAATATCAGAGGCGCACGCCGAATCCGCTGAAGAGCATTTTAATCGCGGAATCAATTATTTGAAAGCTAGCAATTATAATGAAGCAATAGCAGAATTCACTAAAGTGATAGAGTTGAGGCCAAATGCTACAGATGCGTACTACAATCGCGGTCTTGCTTATTATAACTTAAAAAACTACGAAGCGGCGATAGATGACTATAATAAGGCGATACAACTAGATTCACAATATGCGGACGCGTATCTCAATCGCGGTGTTATTTATTATGAAATGCAAAACCACGAAGCAGCAATAGCGGACTACACTAAGGCAATAGAGCTGAATCCAAATGATGCATCAGCGTATTATAATCGCGGTCTTGTTTATAGAGATGTGCAAAAATATAATGAGGCAATAGCCGACTATACAAAGGCAATTAAATTTAATCCGAATAATTACATTGTATACACAAATCGCGGATTTGCTTACGCAGAATTGGAAAATTACGAAGCGGCGATAACTGACTATACTAAAGTAATAGAACTCAATCCAGATTCTTATCTTTCATATATATGGCGCGGTGATGTTTATGCTAAGCTGCAAAACTATGATGCAGCGATAGCGGATTACACGCAAGCGATAGAGCTGACTCCAAATAATGCCTGGGCGTATAACAATCGCGGCAATGCTTATGCTCGAATGAAAAACTACGATGCAGCGATAGCAGACTTCACTAAAGTAATTGAGCTAAATCCGAAAAATGCGAAAGCGTATAATAGTCGTGGAATGGTTTATTACTATTTGCAACAATACGAAAAGGCGTTGATAAACTTTAATAAAGCACTGGAACTTAAACCAGAACTAGCAGAAACTTACTACCATCGCGGCAAAGTTTACGAGACAATGGGCGACAAGGCACGTGCAGAGGCGGACTTTGCAAAGGCACGCGAACTCGGTTACAATGGTTAATAAGTATGTGAGGTCATAAATATGTATATAAACAAAAGATTACGCGCAACGATTTTATCTTCAGTGATGTCTGTTGGCTTAGTGTTCGTACCAACGATATGTCCAGCCAATATAGTTGACGGATTGCCATTGCCGGTGATGTCGGTGGCGAACGCGGAATTACAGAAGTATACTGGCGTTGGTGAGTCAATCATCAGTGATCGTGAAACGCTGGAAATCGGCAAACAGGGTGCAAAGATGCAGGCAATCCGCAATGCTCAGGAACAAGCCGGCGTTTTCCTCAGCAGTCAGACGGTGGTAAAAAATGCAAGGATGCAGTCCGATGAAATTATGGCTTTCACAGCAAGTGTCGTACACATTGATGAACCAAATATTAAATATGAGTTGATACCGCTTAACGACGCATTGGGCACGGCAAAATATCGGGCAACGGTAATTGTAACTATTGATACAGATGAGTTAAACGACAAGATAAATAAATGGCTGGAGCGCGACAGTCAGCAGCGTGCTAATTTGGTGGATCAAAATAATGAGCTGCAGCGAATTATTGACGAACAGGCTAAACGTATTGCTCAGCTTGAACAGACCATTGCAAATTCAAGTGGCACTCAAAACAAAGTAGAAATACAAAACGAAATCGCAGCAATCAGCAATGAAACATTGTATGTTCAACGATTGGAAGAAGGCGACAAATTAGCTGCCAACGGCGATTACAACGGTGCAATTAATAAATATACCGAAGCAATTGAACTAAAGCCGAATTCTGCAGTAGCATCATACAACAATCGCGGCAATGCTTATTATCGTATGCAAAAATACATGGAAGCGATAGCGGACTATACGAAAGCAATTTCTCTGAATTCGAACCATGCGAAAGCGTATCAAGGTCGCGGACTTTGCTATCAAGCACTTGGCGACAATGCACGGGCGCAAGCAGACTTTGCAAAGGCACGCGAACTCGGTTATAACGGTTAATTATTCCTAATTCCTAATTTAACATTCCTAATTAATAAATGTGAGGTGGTATAAATGTTTATAATTAAAAAAATTTTGGCGTTGATGGTCTGTGCAGTTCTGATAACGCTGCCGAACATTTGCGCGGCCGGTATTTTCGACTATCCGACGGTGGCGGTGATTCCTTTTCATAAAAAGGCTGCCGTTTCCGCTGACCTATCATTGAGTGATGAGGATATAGTCAGTGAGATTGTCAACAAAGAACTCACCAACAGCGGCAGATTCGATATTGTCGACCGCGCATATTTGCAGGAAACACTCGACGAGCAGTATTTATCAATGACCGGCTCCATAGACCATGCGACAGCCGCGCAGATTGGTCAGCTCTTAGGTGCACAATACATTGTTGTCGGCAGCATCACCGGCCTCAGCAGCAAGAAAAAATCCAACGTTGGCGGCGGCACCTATACGGTAATCGCTCACGTCTACGCCCGTATGATTGAGGTTGAAACTGGCCGCGTTGTCCTTGCTGGCAGTGGTGACGGTATCTCTAAAAATCGCGTTCATAAAGCTCCATTTAGATTGATAAAAATTGGCTCAGATGAAGTTGACCAGGAACAAGTTCACGAAGCACTAAAACAAGCCGCAACTAATCTCGTCAAAGATATGCTGAATGCGATGAACAACCGGCAAAGATAATAATTATATTTGAAGGCGCAGCCCTTCACCGCTTATGTTAATGATTGATTGATATTTAATGGAGTGTGGTAAAATGAAACGGATTTTAATGCTTTGTTTTATGATTTTCTGTATTGGAAGTACGGCGTTTGCGGCTTTTGATAAAAGTGGCCCTTCTATTTTGATTGCCGAAGTTGCCTGCTATGGCGAAAATGAATTGCTGCCTGAGTTCGTCGAAAATTTTAAAGATGTTTTGGCGAATGAACTCAATGAAACCAACAAATATCGAGTTGACACCTCACGCTTTGGTGTTGAGTCTGATGAAGATGAAATATTTTCGATGATTCATATGGACGCAATCGCTCACAGCCATTTGTATCGTCGTGAACTCGCCAACGCCAAAATGATAAGATATGGCGATTCCGTTATGGGCAGGCAGTATTATCAAGACGAAGCTAAAACGGCGCAGCGTATGAAATCGGAAGGCCAGCCTTATAGTTTAAGCCCGAACGTCACTGCAAAAGTCATTGAGCTTGGTCAGCAATACAATGTCGACTATATGTTATTCGTTAATCTGCGTGACGTTGACGTGTGGCGGAAGCACGGCGGCATATTTGGAACGCACGCCAAAACAGATCAATTTCGTGGCAAAAAAGCAAACTTTGAGCTGGAATTTTATCTGATAAATACTAAAACCGGTAAAGTCTTTGAAGGTCAGAACGCCGAAAAGAAGACGAGTCTAGTATCAAACATTTTAATTTCCAAATATGGTAACAATTTCACGATTCAGGAAATGGTTCAAACTCTTATTGCGGCTCAATCTCAGCAGATTATTAAAACCATAAATAATAAAGGCATTAAAACTATTGGAGGCTAACATATTTTAAACAAGGACGGAGGTGCGGTGATGCTTAACATAGCTAAAATTATTACTGTGATAGTAGCTGTAATTTTTACTTTTAATGTGTCGTCTGCTAAGGCAGCGGATACTTTCGGCGTAATTGACATAAGCAGCAGAGTCAATATAACCAATCTTGACGACACGCAAGTTGAGTCATTTCACATTGTAACAGAGTTTCTTGTGACTAAATTACAAAGACAGATTCCAAATATTTATATTGAAGATTTGAGCGGTGATACAACACGTTCGCGGCTCGATGAAATCTATCTTCAATTAAGTCAAGGTAAATGTGCTGAGTTTAAGGACTCGAACTGCAATTATATAGTTTACGGTTATTTAATGAATTTGACCGTTTCGGAAGGCAAACGCATCGGCAGCAAAAGTGAGGCTGTACGCGCTGATCTAAGTGTTCGTATCGTTGACGTAAATACCGGCAAATGTGTTTTCGTTGCGACAGCGACTGGCATCTCTAAGGCGAAATCATATGGAATATTTAAATATAAAATTGGGCAGCACAGCTTTTCAGAAGAGGAACTACACAGCGCATTGGAAGCTGCCACCGATATTATTGTTGACAAAATAAAGAAAAATATTTAATATATTTGTAGGGTTAATTTTTATATTGATTTTAAGGAGGAAGCAACGTGCGATTAAAAAGTTTTTTATGTGGAATGTTATTATGTT
>JAFUTM010000461.1 GCA_017484235.1 Selenomonadaceae bacterium | reverse complement strand
CTAAGCTTTCGTGCTACTTTTAGAATCTACTTAACTACAGCCACCTTTCAATTTGTATTGTCTATCTGCGCTAAGCCCAACCGCATCGTTGCCGTTCCTTTTTGTTACCGTGTCTTGCCTAAAGGCTATAATTTTGATTCACTGATAACGGAACTGATATTTAAACTACTTAGCTTTCAATCTGTGTACGCAATGACACAGCCCGCATATTTCTGTTGTACTTCATAGGCTTATCACTTAACATTTTAAAACATAAAGCTATCTTTGTCTACAATTTTTGTATTTGTATTCGATACAAGTCAAACTTGCTCAATTAGAGTTTGTTAAGAACAATTTATAAAAAAATGTAAATAAATCTTGCAATAAAAAGAACATATGCTATAATTATATCATTAACAGTTTTAAATGGATTTTGTGGAAAGGTAGGGATTTATATGGCAGTGTCAGGAATTGGTGGTTCAATACCGGTTGCAACGTTCAGACAGACTAACGTGCAGCTTCATCAGATCGGTAGCGATGTAACCTCTGAAAAGATGGAAGATGCAATGTATTCTGTGTCGAACTTCGGCAACGAAACTAAACTTGGCAGCAGCGAGTTCCGTCAAATTAATGAGCAGATTGAAAATGACGCGGTAGATCGTATTTCGGTAATTATGGAACAAGACGACGATTTCCAGCCGGCAGTTAATGGTGACAGCTCTGGATTCTCGCCAATCGGCTTCCAACAATCAAACGATACCTCATTCGATCCAGCAATGCGTCGTGCTGCAAGTTCTTATTCTTACTTCAATCAGTAAGGTGCAATCCTGTTTGCTTTTAGTCGTAGGACGCTTGTTAATTAAGATTAATTTGTAGTTTATAACGTAATATATAACCGCCCTCCGGTGTACGCTCGTATCACAGCCGGAAGGCGGTTTTGATTTACTTATTTTAATAATGTATGTTGAATTGGTCTTCGCCGCGCACAACGGCAATATCAGAAACATCAAACTGATTCACTTTACAGAAGCCATTGCCTCTTTTTATGCGTGCCTCAAGTTCGTTTATATCTGTCGGCTCGCCCTGAAGTTCCATAGTCACTGAACCGTCAGATTCATTCTTCACCCAGCCGGTAATCCGGCACTTCTTTGCCTCAGTTTGCACGAAGAATCGGAAGCCAACACCCTGTACTCTGCCAATAGCGCGTGCCGCCTTTCGGATTTTGTTTGTCATATCCATTGGATCCACACCTTCCACTTTATTATCAACCACAAACATTGTGCGCCACATATTTTTTATAAAACTAATCATCATAAGTCACTCACTATCAGTACGAATTAAAGACCACGATTCAACAGGATTATCCATTTTTATTTTAACAATCTGCTGCGCGTGAGGTGCAGCTTCAATTAAATTGCCGTCTTCGTCTGTCATATGACTTAACCTCTGTATAACAGAAGGATTGTTCGGCTGAAGAATTTCTATTTGCTGAGCAATTTGAAGTTTGCCGCGCTGCTCAACCGTCGCTATCTTCGTCTGTGAATCATAACTTCTGACAATACCTAAGAATGTGGATTTTGATTTTGCTTTTGATGTATCATAAATCTCAGTTTCATTATCATCTTTAATGAAAAAGCCGCTGGTATATGGACGATGAGCAATTCGGTCAAGCTGACTAATCCAACTGTCACGGACTTGAAAATTTTGTGGATTTTCATAATAAGCATCAATCGCCTCACGATAAACCTTGACGACGGAAGCAACGTAATTGACGCTTTTCATTCGGCCTTCAATTTTAAGGCTGCTGACACCACTTTGGATAATCTTGTCAAGATATGGCAGCAGGCACAAATCCTTAGAATTCATAATATAAGCGCCGTGCTCATCTTCAGTGACATCAAATTGCTCACCTGGACGCTTCTGCTCAACCATTGTGTAACGCGCAGCGGTGTCACCGTTTTCATCTCTATCAACCAAAGTATATTTCCAACGGCAAGAGTGAGTGCACTGACCGAGATTGCCGTCTCTTCCGGTCAGATAATGCGACAGATAACAACGCCCAGAATAAGAAATGCACATTGCGCCGTGAACGAACATTTCCAGCTCAACATCAGAATTATTCTTAATCGAAATAATTTCGGACTCGTTGAGTTCACGTGCCAAAACTACGCGGCTTGCGCCAAGCTTGCGCCACATCTGCGCGGATTTATAATTGGTAATGTTCGCCTGCGTGCTAATATGTACTTCAAGATTTTTAGTCACTTCTTTAGCAAGGCTGAAT
>JAFUTM010000460.1 GCA_017484235.1 Selenomonadaceae bacterium | reverse complement strand
TTCGCCAGTACTATCATAAACGGCAAGATACTTCACGCCGACGGGCTTGCCTTTAATTTGACGCCAGACTTCCATTCGATCACGCCTCTTAGCTTTAAAATCGGCAAGCATTTGTTTTATCATAGGCAGTAACTGTGGTGGATGGCAGGTAAAAACCGATAATCCAAGTGAAGATTTTGGTCTGGCAAATATTTTGCCTTCGTTTATGAAAAATCGAACAATATCATTTTTATCAATGAAAGTAATATCAATCGGCAGCAGTTTTAACAAGGACTGCAGCTGCGTCAAAGTAATATCACCAGTTGGAAAATGGATCACGCCGTCAGATACTGATTGTTCGTCAATTTTTAAATCAGCATTTGATTTTTCAGAGGTAATCCACTGTTCGCCCTCAGACCATTTCGGTACATTTTCAATCAGAGCGTAGCCATACTCCGGCATATCACGATAAAGCGCAAGCCACTCGTCCTGCGTAAAGAAACGCATTGTCAGCGGTATGAAGATTTTATCTTCTTTAAAAATCATCTCGCGTACACGAGTTAATACTGCAGTAATTCTATCTTTAAGATCATTATAAGTATTCGTTGAAAGCTGTTTCGTTATCGCACGAATCTCAGCTTTAATCTCATCGTCAACCGCCCACATCACCTGCGAAGGTCCGGTTACTCCGTGCTCGTAGAGAATAGGCATAAACAGTCCTTCCTTTTTGCCGTAATGACTGTGAATTGCATTGAGCTTTTTAAATTCATTGACAACGAACTCAACATCATCAGCCGCAATCTTATTATTAAGCTCATCGATTAATTTATTAAAAGCCTCGTTTTCGAGTTGAAGAATTTGAACTGGGTGGCCGTCAGCAACTTCAATAGTCTCTTCGTCAATGGCGTGGTGCATCATGGCTGAGTGTACATCACAGAGCTGCTGCACTTCTTTAATCGGCGTGCCGGCTTTAATGAGCTGCTGCTCCGCCTCAGCAATTTCATCAGCCGAAACATTTTTAAAATCAGTAACGAAATCTTTACGAACTGACTCAAGAGATTCACCATTATTAAGTCGATTAATTAAGGATTGCAGCTTATTTTGACGGTCTTTATCGGAATTATTAATCATTTTATCAGTCCATTCTCAAAAAATTATTAAACTACTGCATCGATAATATCCGTCACTTCGGCAACGACAAAGTAATGCGGTGGCATTTCTTTTTCACCGCGTCCATTGTAAAACGGCAGTGCAATTTCTGGAAATTTATCTTTGTCAAGCTGCTGCATAAACAATTTTTTGCAGACTATAGTTTCAGCCGCCTCTTCATAAGTAACACCATTATTTAAAAATTTCGGAGTAAGTCCGGCAGTTTTAGCTTTATCAATATCGCGGCCGGACTTGGAGCCGAAAATGCCCAGAGCCTTCTTATACTTAGCGTCATAAAATGAAACTGTGATCTCATCGTGCTTTTTGACAAATTCGTAAGTATAACGAGTTGGCTTGACAAAAAGAAAAACAACCGGCTTGTTCCAAAGTGTGCCCATACCGCCCCAGCTGATTGTCATACTGTTAAAGTCATCTTTAATTCCGGCAGTCAGGATTGCCCAATCTTTATCAAATTTTGTAAACGGGTGTGTAGTATAATCGCTAATATTCATATATATATAACCTCACAATCAAAAAATTAATCTTTCAAAGTCAAAAGCAGAGCCATTTTAAAATTGCCGTCAGCTTTGACGTAGTGGCGGCCATTTTTGGCAAATTTAAAATTTTCACCGGTTTTAATAGTATACTCTTTGCCTTCATAGCCGATGATACCCTGTCCGTCCAGCGCAAAAATTAAAGCCTCGCCAGGTGCGGCGTGTTCTGCAAGTCCAGTACCGGCAGCAAAACTCATAATCACAAATTTAACGTTCGGATCATCAACTAAATCCATATTAATAATTTTGCCGTCCTGGTATGGCAGCAAGTCTTTTAATTTAAAAACTTCACCGGATTTTAATACTTGATTCATATTACTCTTGCCTCCAAAATCAAATTCAGTATAGATGCAGCCGTCAGTTGTCCGCATACCGACTGGAACACTCTGCGGCAATAAAATACTATCACCTTCAGACAACTGCCAAGATTTATCATCATTTGTAAAGACTTCCATATTGCCGGATTCCATTTTGCACAATTTCGGATACTCGTAAGTTTCCGCGCTGATATTCGTGCCGGCCGACATTGAAAAGTACATAATGCCTGTGTCTTCAGTTTGATACACTTGCGTAGAAATTGTACAGCCGTCAATTGGCGGATTCTCTTCTGCAATTGAAAATACACGACCAGATTGCTCATTCACATTAATCACCTCGTATGTTTATTATTTTAAAAAGCCATTGATAATTTGTTCCTCAGCTTCTTTTTCAGTGAGTCCAAGCGTCATCAACTTAATAAGCTGATCGCCGGCAATCTTGCCAATCGCCGCCTCGTGTACAAGCATTGCGTCAACGTGGTTGGCTTCCAACGACGGCACTGCCAAAATTTTACCTTCGTCCATTATGATTGAGTCACATTCCGTGTGCCCGTGACAAGCCGCATTGCCTGTTATGCATAAATCCAATTTTTGGTAAGATTTATCCTTTGCAACGGAGCGCGACACCACATCTGCACTTGAGTTTTCACCGTTGAGCGTGACGTTATACTCACTTAGCGCATTTTGAACACCGTGAGTCATCAGACGTTCACGCACCATAAGCCGCGCATTGGATTTCAATTCAGCTTTCGTCCTGCGATTAGTAGAGTCAACGCCCTTAATTTGTACCATTTCCATTTCCATAGTGCTGTCTTCGTCCATTGTAACTTCCGTCACTGGATTTAAGATGCGCTTGCCCTCACCGTCGCCGGAACCATAATGCTTTTCCACATATTTGACTTTGGAATTTTTGCCAATAAAAAATCGGTGGACACCGTCGTGCTCCGAGTCCTGCTTGCCGCAGTTGTCAATGCCGCAGCCGGCAACAATTACAACATCGCAGTTTTCGCCGACGAAAAAGTCATTGTAAACCGTTTCCGTCAAGCCGCTGTCACTGAGCACAACCGGTATGTTGACACTTTCGTTGACCGTGTTGGGCTTGATGTGAATATCAATGCCGCTGCCGTCTTCTTTCGATACAATTTCAATGTTTGCGCTATTGCTTCGACCTGCCAGCTTGCCATTTACGCGAAAATTATATGCGCCGGCCGGCACCTCGTGCAAATTGGCAACTTCCATTAAAATGCGTTTCTGTATTTCGTCCATCTTCAGCATATATAAACCACCTTATTTGAGTTTTTCGCAAGTACTTGATATTGATTCAGTGCCAATTATTTTTGGCAGAATG
>JAFUTM010000459.1 GCA_017484235.1 Selenomonadaceae bacterium | reverse complement strand
TATGCCAAACAATTTCCGATTTACTTAAATAGCCCTCGTCACCGGACGCATCGCCATCAGCATAGCCTCTGACTCCGTTGGCCCCGCCCAATGTCATCTGTTCTGCACTCACAAGATTTTTGCTGGAGTTTTGCAAATTAAAATTGGTATGAAATTCCCAATAATCTGAGAAAAGTTTTCTATAATCTAAATCAATTTCTGAATAAATAAAATTGCCGTCAGTGTATCCATCTTCTGCCATTTCGCGTGCTGATTCGGTTCTCGGTGAAAGATGACCGTCATAAAGAGTAAAAGAATAATTAAATAAGTCATTGTGAAGTGAACGTTTATAACCGCTAAAACCAAGTGAAAATGTATGAATATAATTTTGACCTTGAAAACGCTGGCTAAATGTTCCCAATCCATAATCAGATAAATCAATTTTATAGCTCACTGTCTGAGTATAGTCACGGAACTTATATCCGTAATTCCAAACGAAACCGTCGTGAATGGTTTTCCATACTGGTGTCATTCCATAAAGTTTCAAATCAGTGGAATGTCCGCCAGCTTCCAATCCAGGTATAGAACTTTGAACCAAATGATAAGTTGTACGTCCGAACGAAATGCCAAGACGTGAAGTGGATTTTCTGCGGCTAATTATACTGTAATCAAAAACATAATTATCCAAGTCTTCATTCGAGATTAAACCACTGACTTCCAAGCGGCTGCCGCGATTGTCCAGATTGTACATATCGTATATCACACCTAAGCGATAGCGGCCCGAATTTTTGCTGCCATAGTTTTCGGCATAAATAATGCCTCTCTTTGTCTGGTCGTTGACAACGTTGATGTTCAGGTCGATTTTTCTGGTTAAAGTATCTGGAATCAGTGCGCCTCTTGCTTTTACGCCGCCAATTTCATTAATCAGATACAGGACATCTTCAATTTTGTCATTTTGAACCATATCTGTTGATTTAATATTGCTGCCGACTCTCCGCAAAATATCATCATCTAATCGACTTTGATTTTTAAAAGTAACCTTTCCAAAGTTAGGAGACATAATTTTAAACGTTATGACGCCATCAGTTGAATCTTGTTCAGGAAGATATGCAACTGCTGCAAGCCAGCCTTGTTGTCGACAAAACATTTTTATTTCTGATGCAATTTTCCTGAGATCATGAATATTAACTCTTTTACCAATGTAAGGATCTACTATGTGTTGAACGTGCGATTGTTTGATTTCTTTTATGTCGGAATCAATGTTTACACCTCTAAGCTCAAAAGTTTCATCTTGATTTATTTCATCACTTTCTCCTTGAGGTTCACCTTCTTCCATTTCAGTTCGTTCTATGGTTGATTCTCCAGGTTCCCCTGCCGCCTGCCTAGCTGATTCACGTGAAATATCTGCCGTATTCAATGTTTCAGCGTTAGCAGCATTCGATAAAACAAACAATCCGCAAAAAAAGATAATTGCCGTTTTGATCCTCAACTCACCACTACCTCCCACCACATTCAATTTATTAATGAGCAAAATTATTCGTCTTCATTTGATTTAGGTCTGCGCCTGCGCTTTTCGTCTACCTTCTGATTAAATTCAATAACGTTATCCCTATAATTGTAACTGCCTTTATGTGCAATATTTGGATTAAATCTGTAAGTCTTGTTGGTTCCCTCGCGTTTTTCTTCAACAATTATGTTCATATCTTTTAAAAGTTTCATTGCTCGTGATACGTGCGACTGCGTCATGTTAAGTTTTTCAGCAATAGTTTTTTGTGGTACACGCAAATAATTATCATATTCCATTTTACTAAGCAAGTATAAAAGAACGCTTAACTGTTCGCCG
>JAFUTM010000458.1 GCA_017484235.1 Selenomonadaceae bacterium | reverse complement strand
TTTTTTATATGTAATTATGATTACGTGATTGATGCAATTGATACGATAACCGGCAAGATTGGCTTAGTGGTTGAATGTAACCGTCGCGGCATAAGAATTATCAGCAGTATGGGCGCAGGCAATAAGCTTGATCCAACACAGTTTAAAGTTGCCGATATCTATGAAACGACAGTTGACCCAATCGCTAAAGTTATGCGTAAAAAGCTGAAAGAACACGGCATTAATAAATTAAAAGTTATATATTCAACAGAATCACCAATTCAGATAAATAATAAACAATTAAACCAAAATGGCAGCCCTTCATTAAAAGTCATTGGCAGCATCTCATTCGTGCCGTCGGTTGCCGGATTAATTCTTGCAGGTGAAGTCATAAAAGAAATTGCAGGTATTTAAAATGTACAACAAGTCATTGATATATTTTTTTATATTACTTTTAAAGAAATTGAATATGAAAAGTAAGCTGAGACTCTTTTGGTTGGGAATGCAGGTAGCCTTCGTTGTACTTGAGCATTTGAACGAAGATAAGAGGCTTCGACCAACTAAAAGAACGACAGTGTAGGGACACTTTGGACGTGTCCTTGAGAATAAGGCTATCCACATAGTGGAGGAAACTTAAACAGCAAACTTCTCAAGAATCTCGCGATTTTTGTCGCGAGAAGTTCAATACACACAAGATGAAATATTATCATATGCTCCTATTACAAAATTATATGTCGAACAAGGAATGACATTGTTTGATATTTGCGAGGCAGCAGTTCGATTTAGTGATAATACCGCAGCTAATTTAATGTTAAATAAACTTGGCGGTCCTGTCGGTTTTAAAGCTGCTTTACGTGGCATTGGCGACGAAGTGAGCAATCCTGTCAGATTGGAACCGGAACTCAACGAAATCCTTTTAGGTGACGACAGTGACACAAGTACTCCGAGACAAATGGCTCTTAACCTGCAAAAATACATATTTGGTAGTCTACTAAATGACGAGCAGAAGCAAATTTTAACTGACTGGATGACTGACAACGAAATCACCAATAGTTTAATAAAATCCGGCGTACCGAATGGCTGGAAAGTTTTGGATAAAAGTGGTTCTGGTAATTACGGTACTCGAAATGATATTGCGATAATCTATCCGCCAAACAGTAATCCTATTATAGTGGCAATAATGACTAACCATAATAATAAAAACGATAAATATGATGATAAATTGATTGCCGAGATAACTAAAATTATAATTGATACGTTTCAACAAGATATGTAATGAGATTTTAAACTAATAAACGATGGAAATATATTGATTTATAATATTAATTTAAAATGAGGAGGCAGGGTGTCAGTTATTGATACCGAAATGATGATAAAACAAAAAGCAATTGAAACTTTAAAAATAGAAGCAGACGCTGTTAGCAAACTTATTCCGCGCATTGATGATGAGTTTGAGGCAGCGGTTAAGCTAATTTTGGATTGTCCGGCACGTGTGGTTGTAACCGGTATGGGCAAGTCCGGCCACGTCGGCAGGAAGATAGCAGCAACTTTAGCGTCGACGGGTACACCTTCGCTTTTTATGCATCCAGGCGAAGCATATCACGGTGATCTCGGTATGATAACAGAAAAAGATGTTGTTATCGCCATTTCAAATAGCGGTGAATCAGCAGAAATTGTAAACATACTGCCAGTGATAAGACGCATTGGCGCAAGCATAATTGCAATGTGCGGCCGCCGTGAATCGACACTTGGAAAAAATTGCGACTATTTTATTAATATTGGCGTTGACCACGAAGCGTGTCCATTAGGACTTGCACCGACTGCCTCAACGACTGCAACACTGGCAATGGGCGATGCAATTGCTATGGCGCTTATGGAGAAACGCAATTTTACTTCAAAAGATTTTGCAATGTTCCATCCAGGCGGTGCGCTTGGTCGCAAGCTGCTGCTTACAGTTGGCGACGTTATGCACGTTGATGAGGAAAATCCGATTGTCAGTATTGGCAAGACGGTTAAAGATGCGCTCTTCGTTATGACTGAAAAAGGTCTCGGCGCAGTTTCCGTAATTGATAAACATAATAAGATGGCAGGCATTATCACTGATGGTATCATTCGCCGCGCAATCAGCAAAGATAAAAGTCTGCTTGATGAGCCGGTTGAAAATATTATGAAGTCAGAACCTTTGACAATTACACCGGATAAACTTGCGGCGGCGGCACTCTCCGTCATGGAGAAACATAAGCCGCGTCCAATTACAGTCCTGCCTGTGGTTGATAACGATAAAAATGTTGTCGGAATTGTTCACTTAACCGACTTATTGCGTCAAGGTATCGTTTAATGGAAGTGAGGTTAATAAAATGGTAAATCAGATGAGAAAAGAATCATTTGACCGAGCTAAAAAAGTTAAATTGATTATTTTAGATGTTGACGGTACGCTCACGGACGGCGGCATTTATATCGGTGAATCCGGCGAACTTTTTAAGCCGTTCAACTGCCGTGATGGATTCGGTATTGCCCTTGCAAAACGTTCCGGCATAGAAATTGCTATTATCACTGGACGAAGTTCCAAGCAGCTTGAGATTCGTGCTCGTGAATTGAACATCACTGCAATTTGGCAGGGTGACCTTGATAAGCGTGCTTCATATATTGAATTAAAAAAAACATTTAATCTTTCCGACGAAGAGATTGCCTATATCGGCGATGATATTCTGGATTTACCAATTATGATGCAGGTTGGTTTCACTGGTGCCGTTGCAAACGCGGTGACCGAAGTTAAAACTCGCTGCTGTGTTGTTTCTGATTTTAATGGCGGTGAAGGTGCCGTCCGTGAAATTATAGAATTTATTCTAAAAGCCAAAGGTCTTTGGCAAAATATAGTTGCAGAATTTTTAGATACTGAAATTAAACCGGAAAAAGAACCATTTTATATGGCGGCAAATAAATCCGGCCAAGCTGTTAAACCGCCGATAATGCAAGCCGCTCGTCCGGCTCAATCACCATTGCCTCAGCGACCGGCACAACCAGTTCAACCAGCTCAACCTCCGCGGATCGTTCCAACTGCTGCAACAACTCCACAACCTGCTCAGCCAGTCAGAACAGCTTCTACAATGCAGACTCGGCC
>JAFUTM010000457.1 GCA_017484235.1 Selenomonadaceae bacterium | reverse complement strand
TTTTGACTAAAAATTTAAAGCAGCGCATAATTGAGATAGATATATTTCGAGGACTGGCAATAATTACTATGATTATAGTCGATGCGCCGCCGGATTTTGAAGTCATATATCCAATCTTAACTCATTCATCTTGGCAAGGATTAACCTTTGCAGATTTAGCGTTTCCAGCCTTCGTTTTTGCAATGGGTATGTCTGCATCGTTATCAGTGTTTAAATCAAATTTTCACTTTAGACACGTTGCATTTAGAACGTTGTTTTTATTTTTAATTGGTATAATCTTTAATGCTTTCCCATATTTTTTTAACTGGCTTATATCAAATATAACAGACTCCGAATTATACGAACAGGCAATTATTAATGGTCGTATTTTAGGCGTGTTACAGCGTCTGGCATTGACTTATATATTTGGAATATTTTTATGCCGCGTATTACGCACAGATAAAAATATATTAATCGCCGCATTTGTTTTAATGATAGCTTCTTCAATCGGATTTCATATATATGCACCTGACGCTCCTTTTAATCAAATAGATAATATAAGTCGAGCGCTTGACCTCTATATTTTCGGTGAAATGCACCTTTATCAATATTATGGATTTCCATTTGATCCAGAAAATTTGTATGGTACGATTAATTCAACAGCATCAATGATGTTTGGTGTATTGGCAGGGCGATTGGTATTAAAAAATAAAATGAAGCGGAAGAATCTAAAAGAGATGTTCCTTTTGGGAATAGCTTTAATAATTTGTGGTTACCTGTGGAGTACATTTGATGTAATAAGCAAGCCATTGTGGACTGCACCTTATACACTTTTGACGAGTGGCGGCAGTTTCTTGTTAATTGCAATAATAATTTGTTTATGTACTCAGTTTAACACGTTAAAATTATTTCGTCCGTTCTGCGCGGCTGGCACAAATCCACTATTTTTTTATCTCATAACAAACGTTGCCTTAATTATACTTTGGGCAATTACGTTTGAAGATGTGCCGGTTTATTTATGGATATGGCAGCACACGACAAAAGACTTAATCAGTCCAGCGTTCGGCTCGACCATTTATGCTTTTATATGGTGTTTGCTATGGCTGCCAATTGCAGAATTACTTTATAGAAAAAATATTATAATTAAATTATGAACTTAATTATGGGCGGGCGGTTGGGTATTAATTAAACAGTTAATAATAATTTGGAGGCAAATATAATTATGGCAAAAACAAATGTTAAAAAAGTTGTGTTGGCTTATTCTGGTGGACTCGACACGTCGGTTATTATTCCTTGGCTCAAAGAAAATTATGACGGCTGTGAAGTTATTGCCGCCTGTGCTGATCTTGGTCAAGGCGACGAACTTGATGTTGTACACGACAAAGCTCTTAAATCTGGTGCATCAAAGGTATATATTGAGAACATCACCAAAGAATTTATTGAAGGTTATGTTTGGCCAACACTCAAAGCTGGAGCAGTTTATGAAGGCAAATACTTACTTGGCACTTCCTTTGCACGTCCGATTATTGCTAAAAAACTTGTTGAGATTGCTGAAAAGGAAGGCGCCGATGCAATCGCTCACGGTGCAACCGGCAAAGGCAATGATCAAGTTCGTTTCGAGTTGACAATTAAAGCACTTGCGCCACAATTAACTATAATTGCGCCGTGGCGTGAATGGAATCTGGATTCACGCAGCGCTGAAATTGAGTATGCCAAAAAGCACGATATTCCTATTCCAACTGATAATAAGACTTACAGTATGGATCGCAACATCTGGCACTTATCACACGAAGGTGCAGACCTTGAGGATCCTTGGAACGCACCAAAAAATTCAATGTTCTTAATCAGCAAGGCACCTGAAGATGCGCCGGACAAAGCTGAAGAAGTTACTATTGATTTTGAAAAAGGTATTCCAGTTGGCGTAAATGGACAGAAACTCGACGCAGTTAAAATCGTTGAGACCTTAAACGAAATCGGCGCACGCAACGGCATCGGTATCGTTGACATTTGCGAAAATCGTTTGGTCGGTATGAAATCACGCGGTGTGTATGAAAATCCAGGCGGCTCCATACTTTATTATGCACATCGTGAGTTAGAGTATCTCTGCCTTGACCGCGCAACTTTCCATTTTAAAGAACACGTCGCCGTTAAATATGGTGAGCTTGTTTATGACGGTATGTGGTTCTGCCAGCTCCGTGAGGCTCTTGCTGCGTTCGTCGATTCAACACAGCAGACTGTCACCGGCACGGTTAAGCTCAAACTCTACAAAGGCAATATTATTTCTGCCGGTTCCAAGTCACCGTATTCACTTTATAGTAAAGAGTTTGTTACGTTTGAACACGATGACGTTTACAACCAGGCAGATGCAACCGGCTTTATTAATCTGTTTGGTTTGCCACTTAAAGTTCGTGCCCTCGTTCAACAGAATCAGAATAAATAAATTATATCTATCTTAACTATCACGAAAGAATCTCCTGTGGACATCTGCAGGAGATTTTTTCTGTCTCAATTAGTTGATTTTTCAATTATTAATTATTATATGCAGGAAAAAACTTTTACACGGCGAAAACTAAAATGTAAATACGATCCTTAAACGAGGAGGAATATTATTATGGAAACAAGGGAGAGTTTATGGGAAGCATATCTCAAAAGAGGACTCAGCCGCCGCAGTTTTCTTAAAGGCTGCGTTGCGTTGACTTCTCTTATGGGTTTAGGCACGGATATGTTTACTAAAGTAGTTGAAGCTGCCGAGACTAAGCCGCTGCCAGTTGTTATCTGGATTCACGGTCACGAGTGTACTGGCTGCGATGAATCATTCATTCGTTCAGCTTCGCCGCTCGCTTCAGATGTTGTTTTAACCAGCATTGCACTTGAATATGATCATTTATTAAGTGCAGCGTGTGGTGCGCCATTTGAGGCTCATCTTGATGAAACAATTCAAAAGTACAACGGTCAATACATTCTTGCCGTTGAAGGCGCAGTTTCAACTAAAGACAATGGTATTTATTGTATGAGCGGCGGACACACGTTCACTCATCTTTTGGAAAAAGCGGCTAAAGGCGCAGCAGCTATCATTGCTTATGGCAGCTGCGCGGCTTATGGTGGTATTCAGGCAGCAAGTCCTAATCCAACTGGCTCGTCTGGTATTACAATGTTTGTTGGCGGTAAGCCGGTTGTTAAAGTTCCAGGCTGTCCGCCAATTCCAGAAGTTATGACCGGTGTCGTTATGCACGTTGCATTATTTGGACAAGTTCCACCTCTCGACGGTGACGGTCGTCCAAAACAATTCTTCGGCAATCGTATCCACGACACTTGTTATCGTCGTCCATTCTTTGATGCAGGTATGTTTGCTGAGACATTTGATGATGCTGGTGCTAAGGCTGGCTGGTGCCTTTACAAACTCGGTTGTCGCGGACCAGAGACTTACAGTTCCTGTGGTAATCTGCGCTGGTGGCAAGGTATGAGCTATCCTATTCAATCGGGTGCGCCTTGCATTGGCTGCACTAATGCCAATTTCTGGGACGAAGATCCACTTACAGATCGTTTGCCGAAGTATGATAAACTCGGCGATGTTGATAAAATTGGTGCCGGATTAGCTGCGGCAACTGCCGTTGGTGTTGCTGGTCACGCTGTTGCCAGTATAGTGCAGCGCAATCAACGTGATAATTTACTCGAAGAAGAACATCACGACTAATTAATTGAATGGAGTGAAAATAATGCCACATGTTGTTGTTGATCCGATAACTCGAATAGAAGGACATCTGCGCGTTGAGGTCACCGTTGACAATAGCGGCAAAGTTACAGATGCAATTTCGTCCGGTACGGCTTGGCGTGGACTTGAACTTATTATGAAAGATAGAGACCCTCGCGATGCTTGGGCTTATATACAGAGAATTTGCGGAGTCTGTACTACTGCTCACGCTTTAGCTTCCGTTCGCGCTGTGGAAGATGCGCTTGGAATTACTATTCCGAAAAATGCAAATTATATCAGAAATATTATGGCGGCAACTTTGACCGTACAAGATCATATTATTCATTTTTATCATCTGCACGCACTCGATTGGGTAAGTCCGCTTAAAGCGGCAGAAGCTGATCCGGCGGCAACCGCTAATTTACAGACTCAGTTATTAAATGCTTACAGACTGCAGCTCAGAGTTCCAAATGAAATTGCGACTGAGGCTTATCCTCACGATTATCCGGCTGCAACTCCGCAGTATTTCTCCGGTATTCAGGACAGAGTTAAGGCTATCGTTGCAAGCGGACAGCTCGGTATTTTCGCCGCGCAGTGGTGGGATCACCCAGATTACAATATTTTGCCAAATGAAGTACATCTGCTGGCAGTTGCTCATTATCTTGAAATGCTTGATAAGCAGCGTGAAATTATCACGCCTCACGTAGTATTTGGCGGCAAAAATCCGCATCCGCATTATGCTGTTGGCGGTATGCCCTGCTCAATTTCACTTACAGACGGCAATGCACCAATTAATACTGCTCGTTTGGCGATTGTTGACCGTGCCAATAATATGGGCAGATCGCTCGTCAATAATTATTATCTGCCGGACCTCATTGCAATTGGCAATCTTTACGTTAAGGCTGGCAAAGTTGACGGCGGCGGTCTTGCTAAAACTCGTGTACTCTCCTTTGGTTCATATCCAATGGATTCTTATAACGGCACGTCGAGTGGCGGTTACTTTAATAATCTGTTGATTCGTTCCAACGCTGTCGTTGAAAACTTCGGCAAAGGCGTCGGCAATGCTACTATTTACAACGTCACTAATGAGACATTGAAGCGTGAAGACAGATTTGCTGAAGGTGTGCAGCATGCTTGGTATGAATATCCTGTAAATTCACCGGAAGACCTCCATCCTTGGCAGGGTATTACAAAAGATAAATTCACTGGACCAAAAGAAGGCACGGCGACGATGTGGGAAACTCTCAACGAGAGCGGAAAATATTCCTGGCTTAAAACGCCAAAATGGAATGGAAAACTCTGTGAAGTTGGTCCACTTGCAAAATATATTGTCATTTATGCTAAGGCTAATCGTGGTTTGCTGCCAGATCCAACTTGGGCAGAGCAGATGATGCTGGATCAAATCAATGCGGTTAGTGGTGTGCTCGGACTTGCACCGGAAGTTTGGATGCCAACTATGGTCGGTCGTACTGCTTGCCGTGCATTGGATTGTCAGCTTAATGCGGAGATTAATCGCTTCTTCTTCGATAAACTGATTGAAAATATCAAGTCTGGCGATACCCAAGTTATGAACAACGAGAAATGGTATCCTGACACTTGGCCAACAGAATGTATGGGCGTTGGTCTTTATGATGCGCCGCGTGGTGCTCTCAGTCATTGGACGGTCATTAAGAATGGCAAGATTGACAATTATCAGTGTATCGTTCCGACTACGTGGAATGCGTGCCCACGTGACGACAAAGCCGGTCAAGGTGCATATGAACTTGCGATGATGGATACTCACGTTCAAATTCCAGATAAACCGCTTGAAATTGCCAAAGTCATTCGTTCATTTGATCCGTGTATGGCTTGTGCTACTCATATGTATAATGCAAAAGGTGAAGAAATCCAACTCGTTTCCACCGATCCATATAGAAGATAATTTGCTTAAATCAAAAATTACCTAAAAGCGCACCTGTCAATAATAAATTAATTTTGGAGGTGAAATTTTATGAAATCAGTTAAAGATGTTCAACGTAAAGAATATTATATATTTAGTCCATTTCTGAGAATATTTCACTGGATTATGGTTGTGGCGATCCTTGTTCTTTTCGGAACAGGACTGCTTATAACAAAACCGATGCTTGCTTCGTCGACAGAACCAACTTATACAATGATGTCTATGGACTTAGTCCGCGATATTCATTTCGTTGTTGCTTTTATATTCTGCGCTGCGTTTATTCTCAGAATTTACGGTTTTATAATAAATAAGGGCGATAGATTGTTTCCTCGTTTTTGGGAAGGTCATTTCTATAGTGAAACCGTCGAGGTTGCACTTCACTATATGTTATTGAAACCACATCACGCACCGTTCTTGCGTAATCCATTGGCTCGTGCTTCTTACGCTGGTCTTTACGTGATGGTTCTAATTGAAATTTTAACTGGCTTTGCAATGTACTTTATGAATAATCCGTCTGCAATTGGTGGTATGCTGTTCGGCTGGGTTAATACCATTCTTGGCAGTGAAATGATGGCTCACTACGTACATCATTACGTTGCCTGGCTCATAATTGTATTTGCAATTGGTCACTTTTATATGGTCTTGCGTGCTGAGTTTATGGAAGGTGAAAGTGAAGTTTCCAGTATGTTCAGTGGCAAGAAGGTTCTGGCTCACGTGCCAAAAGATGCTAATGAACTCGATTAATTAATTGTATCAATAAAATAAAAGTAGGCAATTCAAAATGAGTTGTCTACTTTTTATCATTTTTATAGATAGGAGGACTTACTGTGCAGCCTATTAAACCATCACTTCTGGATTTTTTACAGCCGGAAGATTTTTTTTATTCAATTTTAGTTATTGAATCTGTAGAATATATAAAGCCGCTCCGTGAAAAATATCCTGATGCTCAAATATACGTCGTAGTTACAAATGCGGATAGTATTGAGCAGTTTAATGGACTTGACATTAATTTCTATGTGTTGGATTATCGTGAAGAACGCCTGCCGTTTGACAAAGAATTTTTTGATATGATAATCGGTGATCTGACACTTGAGGTTGTGGTTAATCCACAAGACATTGCCGCTGGTTTTTCCACTTATTTAAAGCAGACCGGCGTTTGGATAACCAGTTTTAGAAACATCAGACACTGGAGTATTATTCAAAAATTGATGAATGGCCGCTTTGGTGGTATAGTGTCGCGCCTCTATGCAAAGATTGAATTTGAGCGACTGTTGTATGCTTCGTTTTATAAAGAAGTGCGAATGATGCCTCTTGTAAAGCCGGCACCCGAAGGATTCATTGAAAAATTACTTGATACAGGATTTGAAAATATAAATAATGATTTAGAGACGGAATTTTGGCTGGTGCGGGCGGCTCGTTCTATGCCGGAGCTTGCACTTTTAAAGTCAATGTATACTCACGAAGTCAGAAAGGAATTATCTACTCTACTTCATCGTATCGAGTATGATATAGATGTCGAAGATAACGTAAAAAAATTTTGGCAACTCTATGATGAAGCCGGCCTGTTTCCAGACTATGTTGCCTCTTTTATACGTTTAGCCGTAGTTCATCACGAACAATTTTATAAATTATTTATGAACGCATCGTCTTATCGTTTAGAAGCCGAAGATATTATACAGAATGCCCAAAACATTGAGTTTTAAAGAGACCAATTAAAAATTTATGAAAAATTTAATAATAGTTAATAAAAATATAATAAAATTGTTATAAAATGAAACTGGATTAAAAGAATAATTGTTCTTTGAGTTAGTTATTAGCCGTATTAAAGTTCTTAGCTTTATTAATAGGGAATGGTTGTGTTTAAAATGACTATAAAAAGAAGATTATTAATATCACATTTAACAGTATTCATAGTACCACTGGTAATAACAATTTTTGTAATATTATTGTCTACGATAGGATTAATGCTCTTTGCAAGAAGCGGAAATCACATATACTTGGAAAACAGCTCGGAGTTTAAACGAGCCTGTGAGGTAATTCATCAAATAATTTTTAGGCACGCAAAAGAAGATGAACCAAATGGAGATGATGAACTTGAGTATTGGTTGATTGGGCTTTTAGCACCGGAAAAAAATTACATACTCTTTCAAGTTGGTGATCGGACAGTTTATACTTATGGCAACTCATCATTGGCAACATTAGGTCAAAAAGATTTTGAAGAAGCTAAAAATACCTATAATGTATTTGGCAAGGAATTTGCCGATATAAATACTTTTGATAATGATTATGTATATATCGAAAAGCAAATTGTAGACAATCAAACATACTGGCTGTATTTTGTATCAGAAAAAGCTTCTTCTAATATCGATGAGCCGTTAGAACTGGCAATAAAACGAACAACTTATTTTATAATGATTTTTCTTATGGTGTTTGTGTTTATAACAAGTCTTTTATTGTCGAGATATGTGCTACGCCATATCCTCTTACCATTAAATGAACTCAGAAATGGTGCAATAAAAATACGTGATGGTGATCT
>JAFUTM010000456.1 GCA_017484235.1 Selenomonadaceae bacterium | reverse complement strand
CAGACCGCCAGCTATAACTGATGAAATAATTACTCGTTGCATTTTTTGACTGATATACATAATACCACCTCAATTAACCATTATAGCCGAGTTCGCGTGCCTTTGCAAAGTCCGCCTCAGCGCTTGTGTTGTCTCCAAGATTTTGATAGCAAAGGCCGCGCATATGATATGCAATTGCATATTTCGGATCAAGCTCAATACCTTTCGTATAATCCGCTATTGCCAGATCATATTTACCTAATTCAGCATAAGCGTTACCGCGATAAATATATGCAGATTTATATTTTGGATTAAGCTTTATCACTTGACTATAGTCCGATATAGATGTTTCATATTGTTTTAAGTTAAAATAAACTCCTCCCCGAATAAAGTAAACCTCTGGACGTTTCGGATTCAGCTCAATCACTTTATTGTAGTCAGCTATCGCAGCTTCGTAGTTTCCTAATTTGAAATCATAGGTAAGTCCACGACTGAAATATGCAGATGCATACTTCGGATTTAGCTCTATTGCTTTACTGTAATCGACGATTGCCGTTTCATATTGCTTTAATTCAGCATAAGCGTTACCGCGATTGTAGTAATAACTTGCCTCTTTTGGATTTAGCATAATTGCTGTTGTATAATCTGCTATAGCTGACTCGTATTGCTTTAAATTATAGTAAGTAAGACCACGATTATAATAAGCCTCAACATAATTAGAATTAAGTTCCAGAACTTTGTTATAATCAGCGAGAGCTTCATTGTATTTTTGCATCTTCCTGTATTCATTGCCACGATTGTAGTAGGCGTTCACATTATTCGGGTTAAGCTCTATGACTTTAGTATAATCTTCAGCTGCACGGTTATAATCTCTTAATCTGTCATAAGCATAACCTCGATGGTCATAAGCATAAGTATAATCTGATTTTAGCTCAATTGCCCTTGTAAAATCCACGATTGCCTGTTGATAATTTCCTGAAAACAGATAAACATTACCGCGATTGTAATAAGCACTTTCATAAATTGGATTGAGTTCGATTGCTTTCGTATAGTCGGCTATTGCCTGATCATTATTCTTTAAATTTTTATAAACAACGCCACGATTGTTGTATGCCTCTGCTGAACTCGGATTCAGCTCAATTGCTTTATTTAAATCTAAAATTGCAAGTTGATATTCTTTCATATCTTTGTACACAACACCGCGATTATTATAAATATCTGCATCATTTGGTTCAAGTTCAATCGCTCTTGTATAGTCAGCCACTGCCTGTGTATAGTCAGCCGAGAAATAATAGAGCCGACCACGATTATAATACGCCAATGCATCATTTGGATCAATTGATATTGCCTTATTGTAATCAGCGATTGCCTCATGAGATTTATCCAATGCGTTATAAACAACGCCACGATTATTATATGCTTCTGCCAAATTTGGATTCAGTTCGATTGCTTTTGTTAAATCATCCAATGCTTTATTGTATTCTTCTAATACTAGATAAACATTGCCACGATTATAATAAAGTGCTGAACTATTCGGAATGAGTTGTAAAGCTTCATTGTATTTATTGATAGCACTATTATAATTGCTCTGATAAAACAGACGGTTGCCTTCTTGTAATTTAAGATTTGCCAAGAACTGATTATCAATTTGTTGATATTCAGCTTTTATTGCTGCACGTTCTTCATCAGTTATTGCATTTTTAGCGCGTTTACGCAAATCTTCAACTTGTTGGTCATTTTCAGCCGTTTCAGCTTGTAAAGTATTATTTTGACTAATGAATGTATATCTGTCTTTATAGTCACGTTGAAGCCATTTATTTATACTGTCAGTATCAATATTTACTTTAATTGTTGCCTCATACATCAATCCAGCTTCGCCATTCACTTCGAATGGGACTGCTTTGCAATAAACTTCTAATATATTTACCGTATTATTAGTAATCGTAGATATTTCCTCGTTTGTCAGATTGCCATTAATTGAACGCGAATATGTCTGCAAATACACGCCCGCCTGATCTTTCGCATTTTGTTCGGCACGAGCTATGGCACGCATTTTAGCTATGTCTTGAGTTTGGTCGTCATTCATTATGTATTTGCCAATGCCTTCATACGTTTTTATTTCCGCGTGAGCAATAGAAATTAACGGCATAGTCAGACCATCAACGGAATCAACCGGATAGATCGTCGGCGCAATTGTTGACACAAATGTCAGACCGCCACACATCACTGAAGACAGAATCAATCGACGGACTTTTTTGTTGATATACATAACATTATCCTCACTTCTCATTATAAATCGCATTAATTTCATCTGTATAAGAACCATCATCGTTATGAACAATGAGCGGCGGCATAATTTTTAACGAGCCAGGTGCACCTCCAACAATTGATTCAATCAACATTAAGTTAGCTGGTCGTCCAAATTTAGGTTGAATCAATTGCAGTCTTTTCATTTCAAATTGATGTTTATGCAAAGTGTCAACTATCTCACATAATCGCTCACAGATATGGACCATACAGAATACACCGTGATATTTTAGCACAAACCTTGCTGCAGTTACTACATCGTCAAGCGTTGCTGTGAATTCGTGGCGTGCTGTTGCAACACCTTTAATGTCGTTGACTGCGCCGCTGCCCATTGCACGATATGGTGGATTAGCCACAACTAAATCGAACGTCTCCGCTTTAAAGTGATTGCGAATATTACGATAATCGCCTTCTATCACGGATATTTTATCATTGAGCTGATTTAGTTCAACGCTGCGCCTTGCGATCGAAGCAATCTTTGAATTAAGTTCAATCGCATCTATATGATTAACTTCATCAGCGATAAGTAATGGAATAACGCCTGTACCTGTTCCAAGATCAAGTACGCGATATTTACGCTTAAATTTCGGAAAATGAGCAAGCAAAACTGAATCCATAGAAAAACAAAATTCATCTTTACTCTGAATTATTTGACGACCGCTTCTCATTAAATCGTCAATGCGTTCGCCGTCCATTAATTTTATATCATTCATCATTATTCATTGTATTGCGGTG
>JAFUTM010000052.1 GCA_017484235.1 Selenomonadaceae bacterium | reverse complement strand
GCAAAGTCAAAGTCTTTGACCCAAGATATACAAGTCAAACCTGCCCGATATGTGGTCACACCGAAAGAGCAAATCGTAATAAAAAGGATCACATCTTTGTATGTAAAAATTGCGACTATCACTCAAATGACGATAGAATTGGAGCAATGAATCTGTACCGTAAGGGAATTGAGTACCTAAGTACAGTTACAGACGAGTAAACTCGTGTGTAAAGGGTGCGGTCAATCACCCTACGATGTAACGCCACGGAAGTCACACCGATAAAATGTGGAAGTTAGTAACGAACCACAGGGCAGTTACAAGCTCGCGGCTTTAGCCGTGGGTAGTTGACAATAATACCTCACTTAAAAAATATATATGGCTTATTATATCATATTTTATTCAACTTTATACAAAATTTTGTTGCGTTGCAGTTGACTCTAAATGATATTATATACAATAAAATTATAGGAGTGACCGTTATATGAAATTAAGAAAGATGTTGACATTGGCTTTACTGTGTGCAGGTGCCTCCTGCTTCTCAGTGGCTTCTGATGTTTCGGCAAAAGATTATGATCGCGTTGAAGTAAGCAACAAAAATTATGAAAGAATGTTCGGCAATAAAAAATTGTCCATTGACCAGACTGATCCTGAAATGGCGGCAACTTACAGACGCTACGTTTACGGCGATAATTTTGAGCAGTCGAACGCTTTAACCGACAGAGAACGCGAACTGGTCAGGATTTCTGCACTTGCCACGATCGGTGTTGAAGATGCGCTGGAACACGAAGTCGAAGGCGCACTTAAAATTGGCGTGACACCGCTTGAGATTCGCGAGACTATCTATCAAGTGACGCCTTATATTGGTTTTGCAAAGTCAATGGAAGCATTGGAAACAATAAACGATGTCTTTAAAAAGAACAAAATTAAACTGCCGCTCGAAAATCAGGCGACAGTCACGGAAGAGACGCGTTTTGATAAAGGTCTTGAAGTGCAGGTCGGCATCTTCGGTGAACGAATTATGGAGATGAGAAGAAACGCCACACCGGACGTTGCACATTTTAATGATAATCTTGCTGAGTTCTGTTTTGGCGATACATATACTCGCGGCGTGCTCGATTTAAAGATGCGTGAGATGATAACAATGGCAGCGATTGCCTCACTCGGTGGCTGCGAGCCTCAGTTAAAAGGACACATCGCCGGCAATAAAAGTGTCGGCAACACTCGTGAGCAGGTTATCGGCGTTCTGACTGCAATCCACCCGTTCATTGGTTTTCCGCGCACGCTCAACGCTTTAGCTTGCATTAACGAATTTTTTCCAGCAGAATAATCATTAAGGTATATAAATAATTTTTAACTAGCAGTTTCGTTATGAGCTGCTTTTTTGTTGTGAATAAATAAAATACTTGCCATTAATGCCAATTTGGTTTAATATTTATATATGGAAATTTGAAACGGAATAATGGAGTAGTGGACGATGAACGAAAGATTAAACTGGCTGACATTAGCAGATAAATTTGCGTCTGACGGCGATCCGCGTGCAATGCGAGCCTGCGCCCGTGAACTCTTTGAGCTGGATAAGACCGCCGCTGACGGACCAGCCATAATGGCAGAGGCCGCATTATATCTTGGCAAGTATGACGAAGCCGAACATATGGCACAGGACGCGCTTTTATTGGAACCTAACCACCTGCGCGGACGACTAATCTTAGGCGCAGTTGCTGCTGAAAAATTTGAACTAAAAGAAGAACTTAAAATTTTACGCGGCGTTATAAAAGAAGTAAAAAAAGCTATTAATACTTTTGACCGATTTTTACAGAATCATCGTCGGAAATTTGCTTTCAATCGTATAGAAAAGACGCCTAAAGATATTGAACTGCAGACGGAGACGGAAACTCAGATTGCATTAATGCAAAATTTATTGTTTAAGGCACTAAGCTGGATATCCAACGGCTTATATCTTGCAGGTGAGCCGGAGGCTGCTGCTGATTCACTTTTTGAGGCGAGTGATTTAACTGATAACAATGAACGTGCCGCCGAATTATATGGCAAGCATTTGTTTTTACGCAATTATCGCGACCTTGCACCGGCTTACGGCAAGGAACTTGCGAAAAAGTATCAAGAATTTTTCGTTGATGTGACACCATACAATCATGATAAGGTTAAGCGTGTTGTGGATAAAAAGCTGAGGATTGGTTATGTATCGCCGGACTTTAGACAGCACGCTGTTGCCAATTTTATACTTCCATTTCTGCGTGACTTCGACGCTGAAAATTTTTCGGTAACGTGTTATCAAACCGGTAAGAAAGATGCTGTAACTGAGCGGCTCAAGCGGCATCATGTATCGTGGAAAGATTTAAGCGGCCGATCACCGCGCACGGCGGCAAGATTAATCGCTGAAGATCACGTTGATATTTTGGTTGATTTATCCGGTCACAGCCAAAATAGCTGCCTGCCGATTATGGTGTATAAACCTGCGCCGGTTCAAGTGAGCGCAAT
>JAFUTM010000455.1 GCA_017484235.1 Selenomonadaceae bacterium | reverse complement strand
CTGTGTTGGATCAAGCTTATTGCCTGCGCCCATACTGCTGATAATTCTTATGCCGCGACGGTTACATTCAACCACTAAGCCAATCTTGCCGGTTATCGTATCAATTGCATCAATCACGTAATCATAATTACATATAAAAAATTTATTTGTGTCAGAATCATTATTAGGAAGATAAAAAGCATCAATCGTATCAACGAGTGCTTCAGGATTAATATCCAAAATTCGTGAACGCATCAGCTCCGTCTTAGATTGACCAACTGTCTTCGTTGTCGCGTGCAGTTGGCGATTGATATTTGTAACATCAACGACATCACGATCAATCAAAATTAGATGACCAATGCCTGCCCGCGCAAGAGCTTCCACTGCAAACGAGCCAACTCCGCCTATTCCAAATACAGCAACCGTTGCAGACTTTAATTTATTTATGGCCTCAGAGCCGATTAATATTTCAGTTCTTATAAATTTGTTGTCCATAATATTAATCTAAAATGTAAAGTTAAACATTTGTATATTACTTATTTTTATTATTGTTCTTATTTTTATTGTTATCGCTATCTTTATTTGATTTAAAAGATGAAAAAGCAGGAATAACAAAGTTTACGCCCTTTTTATCTTGATTTTGCGCTTTTGGAAATTCCGGTGTATCAAGATTAAAGCCTTGTGAAACTGTAACTTTGCTCTTCGGCACATCAATTGTCGGTGATTTTAACGCAAGCGAATCAGCAAAATCAGTTGCAATGATCGTCGCCTGTACAACGCCTTTCATCTTAGGATTGATGACTGTGCCCAGAATTATATTGACATCATCTTCCGTCTGACTAAAGATATAATTTGCAGCTTCGTTTACATCGTGTAGAGAGATATTTTCATCACCAGTGATATTGAATATAATACCACGCGCGCCCTTTAGCGATTTATCAATCAGTGGACTCTGAATTGCCTGCTGTACGGCTTTAACGGCACTGACGTTGCTACGACCAATGCCAAGTAATGCGTCACTTGATTCACTTTGAGTGAAAATCGTTGTGACATCCGCAAAGTCGACATTAACTACGCCTGTCGTCAAAATAAGTTCGGCAATACATCTTATCGCCTGCCTTAAAACTGAGTCGGCTTCATGAAAAGCGTCAACGATAGACAAGCCCTTATTCTCCGGCAGCTTTAATAAATTATCATTTTTAACGGTTATGAGAGCGTCCATATACGACTGCATTCGGACAATACCTTCGTCGGCAATGCGCTGTTTGCGTACGCCTTCAAATTTAAATGGTTTTGTCACAACGCCGACAGTCAGCATACCGAGTTCTTTTGCAAGCTTAGCAATAATCGGAGCTGCACCCGTGCCCGTGCCTCCGCCCATTCCTGCTGTGATAAACACCATATCTGCGCCGAGCATCATATTTTTTAAGCGTGCAGCATCATTTTTCGCGGCCTGTTCACCAACTAAAACATTGCCGCCTGTGCCTCGACCTTTCGTCAACGGCTCGCCAATTTGAATTGTTTTTATTGCGCCCATATTCATTTGCGTCAAGGCGTGGGCATCAGTATTAACCGCAACTAAATCTATATTCAAAAAATTGCTTTCGGCAATGCGTTTTAGTACACTGTTACCGCCACCGCCGACGCCAAAGACTTTTATTGTTACAATTGCACGTTTTATTGATGGATCATCTGCCGGTTTATTTACTTTGTTTTCCTTTTTACGTAAATTTTCTATCGCCTGTCTGATAGCTGCATCTTTTGACGCCATATAATTTATCGATCCTCTCTTTTGCAACTTCT
>JAFUTM010000051.1 GCA_017484235.1 Selenomonadaceae bacterium | reverse complement strand
GACGACACAATCTGCCGCTCAGAACGATTATCAGTTTAACATAATTATTGTTACTTGTCAAGTAGTTTATTAAAATCAAATGCGATTGTCGTGTAGGATTGCCAAACATTTGTTATAAAAAAGAGTAAAGATACTAAGAATGTGATTTATAGTTCAAAGGGCGCATTGGTAGTTCATATTCCATTTGGCTAACTTCCTGTTAAATATCTCATTTCTGTCATCTATCACCATATATTGATAAAATTTCTGCCCTAATTTTATTATACAAGCAGTTAATACAACCTTTACATTAATTTGCACTTTCTTTACTGCTTTTGTTACTTCATTTGCTAATTTGTAACATATCTATTATAATCTTGCAATTAAACTAAAATTTTTAGTGAAAAAAACTTGACAATTGGAAAATCTTTTGTTATATTATGCGTTAAGCGACGACTTCAGAATTACCAGATGAAGGCGCAGAAGTTGTCGACACTTAATTCAGACCTATCAAAGCTGCCATCAGATATTGATGGTGGCTTTTTATATAGGTATCAATCTTTTTAAATGGAGGTAATTGATATGTTTCAAAAAACTGATTTCTGGATTGGCTTGGCAGTTGGAGCAGTAGCAGGTATCTTTGGCTACAAGTTCTTCAAAGAGCGTGATGAACAAATGGCTATGATTGCAACACCAGATATTCCACTTGCCGAACTGCAGCGTCAAAAAGAAGAGTTGGAAGACCTCATTGCCGCTCAACAGGCTAAAGAACAGAAATAATCGTAATTTCTAACGATGTGTAAATATATTGCTTAACGAAAGATTATTTATTCTATGCAGAAAACTTTTTTACTCGTGCTCCAAATACTCTGAGTAAAAAAGTTTTTTGTTAATGGAAGGTGAAACGTTGAATATAAAATTGGAACTTTTGTTAAGGTCAGTTGACGTTGCTTCATATATTCCAGGCAGAATACGACTGCGAAGTAAAAAGTTAGTCGGCAACTTAAAATTGGAACGCGAAATAAAAAGTCAGCTTGGCTCATTCAATGAAATTGACACAGTTGAAACCAGCACTACAACTGGATCAATACTGATAACGTATGTGCCGGATAATTTACGCAGTAACAAAGACCTTGCACGAGCAGAAAAATACATTGCAAAACACGCGAAAAAGTGATTTTTAATTCATTGGAGTGATATAAATGGTAGCAGGATTTATGGCAGGCGTTGCACTGGGCCAGCAGCTTGTCGGAATGAATAAATCATCAAATAAATACAGCAAATTCAATAAACGCAATAAAATATCAGCCGTTTCAACCGCAGAACAAAGACTACAATCAGCAAAACTTGCGGCATATAAACGAATGAAAGCCAGACAAAATATGTTGACTCAACAGAGTACTGCGGCTAATAATACTGCGGCTGCTCCTCAAGTTGAAACTCAAAATGCTCAGGACTTACAATATAACGACGCTTCCGGTCAGTTGCTCATAAGTATCAAAAAGAGTGTGCGCGAGTTTAACGACTGGATCAAAAAACAGACTAATGGACTTTTAGATTTAAATATGTCGATGGCGATATTCTTCGTTGTTCGCGGTCTGAGAAAATTTTTGATTGAAAAGCAGTATCCATCAGCGTGGCAGTTAATCTGGTGGGCATCATCAATACTGAGAGGCTGGCGATTCGTATGACAGTGAGACAGTCAACATTAATTGCAATTCAACAGCGAATGGCAGCACATCAAACGATGACTTTACAATCGTCTAGCAAACAGCTTGTACCTGTCCGCTCGTCTAATCAATTAATTACACATAAACCGACAATATTAAACAAAAAAAATAAAATGGACAATCTGACGGACAATCTGAAAAAATATAAACGTGACGCGATTATCTCAATTGCTGGCTTTGCCGCAATGAAGATACTGGAGAAAGTTTCGCCAGCGGCATTTGCAGGACTTAAAATAATTCGGACTATGCTGGTACTTGGAATTGCCCGTGATTTTATTAAAAGCGGCGTCGAATGCCTTGTTAAGGATAAACGACCGAACGCAGACACCTTGACGGCGACAGCGGTAATTGCCTCTGTATTGGCGGGCAAGCCGGAATCGAGTTTAACGCTTTTAGCACTTTCAAATGGCGCGGAAATGCTGACAAGTTACGCCGCTGAAAAAGCGCGTACTCACATTTCAGGTTTATTGTCACTTGATCAGCGATTCGTCTGGAAAGTTGAAGGCGAAGTTGAAACTAAAATACCAGTTGAAGAAGTTAAAGCCGGCGACATAATTGCGGCGCATACGGGCGAAAAAATTGTGGTTGACGGCGTGGTGATTGAAGGTACGGCGGCAGTCAACCAGGCGTCGATAACGGGCGAATCACGTCCGGCGGTCAAAAAAGAAGGTGCACAGGTTTACGCTGGCTCTGTAGTTGAGGCCGGTGAAGTTTTAGTAAAGGTCGAAAAAGTCGGCAAAGACACATCACTTGCCAATATCGTTCATTTAGTTGAAGAAGCTCAGACGCGCAAGGCGCCTATACAAAATTTTGCTGACCAAATGGCAAACTTTTTAGTGCCTGTCTCATTTATTGGTGCCGCAATCGTTTACGGCGCGACACGTGACTGGCAGCGCGTATTAAATTTATTGTTTATTGACTTCTCGTGTGGTCTTAAACTGTCAACGGCAACTGCAATTTCAGCGGCAATCGGCGCGGCGGCGAAGCGCGGCATTTTAGTTAAGGGCGGCAATTACATAGAAGCTCTGGCGAATACAGATACGGTTGTACTGGATAAGACCGGCACACTGACAATGGGCGTGCCGCAAATTTCATTCATTAGGACGGCCGATGATGTCAAAGTTGAAGAACTGATTTTACTTGCAGCGTCAGCAGAACAGCACTCAGTTCATCCGCTTGCCGTTGCGATTCAGAATTTTGTCGACAGTCGTAATTGGAAGGTACCTCAGCATATAAAATCCGAAACTATCGTTGCGCGTGGAATGACGGCGACGGTTCCTGATTTTGAATATGATGATAATGTAATTGATGTTGAAAAAAATGAGTCTGGCGTGTATAATGTCAAAGATAAACATAATGCTTTAATTACTGCTTTTAAGGGCGGCGAAATTTTAGTTGGAAGCAAGAAGTTTATGCTTGAAAATGGCGTTAGTGCAGATAATATCGCTGATGTAATCCACAATGGAATCACTACAGCGGTGACGGACAGTATATCTGTTGACGACGTTTCTGCTGATATTGAGATGCGCAATTTACTCTATGTTGCGCGGAATGGCAAGTTAATTGGCATAATTGGAATTGAGGACCCGATTCGTCCGCAGATGAAAAAAACGCTCAATCAAATGCGCCGGTACGGAGTTGACGAAATTGTAATGCTGACAGGTGATTCTAAGTCTGTTGCTGAAAAAGTGGCACGCAGTATGGACTTAGATGCTTACTTTGCTGAAATTTTGCCTGAGGACAAGGCGCGTTATGTCAACAAATTAAAGCAATATGGTACAGTTATGATGGTTGGTGACGGAATAAACGATGCACCTGCGCTGGCATTTTCGGACGTTGGTGTTACGCTTGGCGGTCGTCAAACTGATATTGCGGCAGAGTCGTCGGCAGTCACGATTCATTCTGAAGAGCCGGCAAAATTAGTCGAAGCCCTTCATCTTGGACGAAGAACAATGGATTTAGTTCAACAAAACTTTACGGCGACAATTTTAGTTAATTCATCGGCAATGATACTCGGTGCAATCGGTAAAATCAGTCCGCTCTGGGCAGCTGTAATTCACAATACGGCAACGCTCGCGGTTGTTCTCAACAGCTGCAGAATTTTGAAACCAAGCCGCAGTAAATTAACTAAAAATTAATTGACAATTTACAATTTACAATTAAGAATGAATAATTAAAATAAGTAATTTGATTGTTCATTCTTAATTCCTAATTCCTCATTTTTCATTCCTAATTTATAATTATTCTTGGAGGTTTATTATGTGCGGAATAGTCGGATATATTGGTAAACAAAATACTTCAGAAAATACTGAGACTGCTCAATTTTTATTGGAAGGGCTTACTAAATTAGAATATCGTGGTTACGATTCGGCAGGCATCGCCGTCTACAATGATAACAATATATTTATTGAAAAAACTGTTGGACGCCTTTCTGCCTTAAAAGATAAACTTAAAAATCGTATGCCTGCTGGCTGCGTTGGCATTGGACATACGCGCTGGGCAACTCACGGCAGACCTTCAGATCAGAACGCTCACCCTCACACAGATTGTCACGGTAATTTTGTTATTGTTCACAACGGCATCATTGAAAATTATATGACGTTGAAAGAAATAGTAATCGAAAAAGGTCACACATTTACATCTGAAAGTTACACCGAAGTTGTGGCACATCTCATTGAAGACTGTTATAACGGTAACTTGGAAACTGCGGTTCGTGAAGTTTTGACAAAGATTGAAGGCTCTTACTCACTGGTTTTTATGTGCAAAATGGAGCCGGACGTTTTAATTTGTGCCAAACAGGATAATCCACTTGTTGTCGGTCTCGGCGAAGGTAAAAACTTTATTGCGTCTGATATACCGGCAATCATCAATCAAACGCGCTCAACCTATATTTTAAATGATGGTGAAATTGCGATAGTTAAAAGTGATTCAGTAAAAATTACGGATCGACAAGGCAATCCAATCGATAAAAAGATTTTCAAAGTCAGCTGGAACGCTGAGGCCGCCGAAAAGGGAGGCTATGAGCACTTTATGCTCAAAGAAATTCACGAACAGCCAAAAGCCATTAAAGATACGATGCGCGGATTTATTAAACAAATTCGTCCGGCTAAGAAAACGGATTCGGTTGAACGCATTTCAAGTGACGGCAGCCAGATTGTCTTTCCTGAATTAAAATGGAATCCTGAATTTTTTAATAACATTGATAAGATATACATTGTTGCCTGTGGCACAGCTTATCACGCTGGTCTGGTCGGCAAGTTTTATATTGAAAAATTGGCACGTATGCTCGTTGAAGTTGACCTCGCCTCTGAATTTCGTTATCGTGATCCAATCATTGATGAGAAGACACTGACGATTTTTATTTCACAATCCGGTGAGACCAGTGATACACTCGCAGCACTTAAAGAATCT
>JAFUTM010000454.1 GCA_017484235.1 Selenomonadaceae bacterium | reverse complement strand
CGCGTCAACAATTATTGTATTTACATCAATTAAATGATGCTTGGCCAGCGGTGCCAGTGCCAAAATTGATGCCGTTGTAAAGCAGCCGGCGTTGCCGATAATCTTTGCATTGCGTATGTCATCACGATAAATTTCAGCAAGTCCGTAAACGCGCGGCGCATCCTTGTGAGCATGAGGCACATTATACCATTTTTCATAAATATCAGTGTTGCTGAATCTGTAATCCGCGCCGAGATCTATAATTCGTGTTGGAAGGTCTGCCAATTTACGTCCAACGTCCATTGCATGACCGTGCGGCAGCGCAATAAATACAAAGTCGCTGTCCGCGCCAATCTCCTCAATATCGCGCAGACTTTCAAGCGTATTATCATACATAGATTTAAGATGAGGATACAATTCCGAAATGTTTTTGCCCGTGTGACTTTCACTCGTCATATGAACAATGTTGACTTGCGGATGTCTATATAAAATTGATAATAATTCTGCTCCAGCATAACCTGTAGCTCCAATTACACTTACTTTTATCAAAATTTACACCTCCAAGTATATAATTATACATATCATTAAGCATTTTAGCAATACTTGTATAAAATAAATAGCTGTCCACTTATGCATTAAGCACCTGGACAGCCATTTTTATAATTTATATTAAATAAGATACTAAAGGATTCACAAAAAGTTAGAACATCATATTGATTAGATTACCAATATTGGCATAGTTTGACATATTGCGATAAGAAGTGCCGGTATAGATTGCGGCGGAAGACAAGTCTTTACCAATCAGAGTCTGAGCTGATGGGAACAGTCTGTCGCGCTGACCATTTGCCGTAGAAATATGACTGTCCGCTTTGCCGGCAAGTCCGTCTTTGCCAAGCACGTTTGCCACTCTGCTGCTGAAAGTTCTGTTCGTATCGCCGTTCTCAACTGCCTTTGCATAATTGTCGGCATCTTCGGATAAAACTTTCGCCAATTTACTTTCGTCAACAGTCATCTTGCCGTCACTGGCCACGCTGATACCAATGGACTGATAATTTGCCCTGCGATAAGTCGTGTCAGAAAACATTGTGTTCATTCTGCCAATACGTTTAGATACATCAGAATTATCAGAGAAGAAGTCGATTGCATCGTTATACTCATGGACAAAATTCTTGACAACTTTAATAGCATCTTTGAGTTTGTCACTCTGCTCATATGTAGTGGTCTGCACACCGTCTTCGCCAACTGTTTCTTTAGTTGTAAGCGCATCTTTACCAATGTTAAAGTCAAAATTTTTAAGATCGTTTGACGCATTTTGAAGATTTTTCATATTATCGTCAAATTCATTGTAAAAAGTATTTTTGGCCGTATCGTACGAAGAGACCAGCGCACTTACATTGGAACTGATCATACTTAAACCGGACAGTGCCTCACTTGCATTTGAGTTATAAGAACCATAAGAACTCCACAACGATGAAATTGAGTTCTGTGATTTTGACGTATTTGTACTGCCATAATTGTTAAACAATGATCCGTTTGACAATGACGACTTATAGAGCGAATACGTACCGCTCAACATATTGTTAATAGTCGGCATATTTATCACCCTTCCTTGATACAAAAGAACTATCATCTACGCCTATTATACAAAGTAAAAAAATCGTAGTCAAGATATTTTTACACGATTTTTAATTATTTGTGGCTAAGTTAAATTTTTAAAAGTTTTATCCTTATTCATGGACTGTATCAAGGTATTCAAAATTTTTCAATGGTTTTGATTAATAGAGCGTTCCAGCAATGCAGAGTAAGCCGGCTTGCCACCGAAGAGGTCGGACACTAAAAATG
>JAFUTM010000050.1 GCA_017484235.1 Selenomonadaceae bacterium | reverse complement strand
GACGTCATTCAGATAAGTGAGGAAGTTGAGTTTGAATCGGTGACGGTTAAAGGTAAGA
This sequence comes from Selenomonadaceae bacterium, assembly GCA_017484235.1. Taxonomy (GTDB): domain Bacteria; phylum Bacillota; class Negativicutes; order Selenomonadales; family Selenomonadaceae; genus Quinella. Next base: position 6,356 of record JAFUTM010000050.1, on the reverse strand, counting down.
ACGTGACGTTCAACCTTGACGGCAATAAACTCACTGTCAAGAATGCTAAAAATAAGAAGATAACATTTGTAGATGAGGACGGCGAAGTAATTTCCGAAGACAAATATAAAAAATCCGCCACCTTTGATACAGATGACGACGACGATGAGCGCGACTTTATTGAATCGCCGAACACTGGCAGCAATTATTGGTTTGCGACAGACAATAATATTAGTGCAAACGGTCTGGATAATATCATAACACAGACAACGTGCAGCAACAGTGCCATTGATATGACCGACCTTGCGACGGATTATTTGTCACTGAGTAAAACCACTAACAAGACGTTTATCGCTCAAGCGAACGAACGATAACTTTGCAATGACATATTTATTAACTAATGGTGCAATCGGTCAATTAAATACTAATGCAACTTGCACATCTGGTTCTATTATTTTAATTCTTAATTCGTAATTGATAGTCCGTACTTTTAAATGGCGAGCTGGACGCGAGGTCCTGTGAGCGCGTTGAGCGTGACGCGAAACCAGCGAACGAGCTTTCTTTGTACTTTTAGTTGGTCTAGCCTCTCAGCTTTCCTTAGCCGATGCGGTTTACGAAGCTTCAGCAGCTTGACCAAACAAAAGATTCTTTACGGCTAAAGAAAGAAGACGTAACTTAAAAAAATTTAACTTAGTCACTAAATGAACGACAGCAATAACCAATAAAGAATAGCAAGATTAATAAGTCAAACTGATAGTTTTAATGATGCCGTCTTTGGTACTAAAAATTAACTTAGCACCGCCATTGGTTTTGTAAAGATAAACAGACTCGTCACGAACCAGCCAAGGCTCACCGTAAATCTGCTGCAATATATCAACATTCATACCAACGGTTACGCCGTCCGTAGTAGCAAAGCCATTGTTAGCGGAAATCGTCATAGAATCGACGTGATTTACGCCGTCGTAGCCTTCGACGAAGTGGATTTTAACGCTCTTGCCATAATACCAAGTCGTAGTGTTCGTACCGTAACGAGAATCATAGCTCGTCTCGCTTCTCTCCGGTTCGCCGTAAACCTTCTTGACGTAATTCATAGTCGCATCAACCTGAATACCGCTCAGAGCGGCTTGCTCAGAACCGATATTTGCGGCAAAACAAACGGACATACACATTATATAAAATAATAAACTTATAATAAATTTTTTCATTACGAAACCACCTTTTATCAATTTCAAGGTATTATATCATAAGAGTATGAAATTAAAATTAAAAATCCTCATCATCTCAACTGCGAGTGGCGAGGATTTTATTTTTTATCAAATTATCAGATTTTAATGAAGTCAATTTTAAGTTTTTTTCTAAGCTCATCAAGTTTGTATAATTCTTTTTTATCGACAAGCGTAATCACTTTGCCGGTTGCTCCGGCACGGGCAGTGCGTCCTGCACGGTGCAGATACATCTGCGCATTATCAGGAAAGTTTAAATTGATAACGTAGTCAATATCCGCAATGTCCAGTCCGCGTGCCGCTAAATCCGTACTCAACAAGAGCTGAGCCTTGCCGGATTTAAAGTTTGCAATCGCTTGTTTGCGCTTCACCTTGTCGGACGTGCCAATCAGCGATTCAGCTTTTATTCCGTCGTACCTCAGCTTTTCCAGCGTCACAAAGGCATCAAAGTTTCTGTTAATGAATACCAATCCGCGCTTAATCTTAAAGCGGTGAGTTAATTTTCTAACCTCAGTTATTTTTTCGCGGAACTCAACGATTTTATATAAATTTTCACGTTCTGCGGCAAAGGCAGCGTCTGCAGCAACTTTAATCAATTCTAGGTCGCCAAATATTTGAGACTGCTCCAGTGCTCTTTTAGGTGCCGTTGCTGAAAACATCATACATTGAATATCATTTGGCAGTAACTTAAATACTTCGAGTACGCTGTTATAATGCTGCTTATCAAGTAACCGGTCAAACTCATCAAGCACTAAGAATTTTACAGCGTGAAGATGTAATTTTCGTTTGCGATATAACTCCATTATCCTGCCAGCAGAGCCGGCAATTAATTGCGGTTTCTTTTTTAAAGCATCGATTTGCCTTGATATATTTGCACCGCCGATCAAGCCTTGTGCTTTTAACATTAAACCAGATTTATCGGCTAAGTCGTTTGCCGTTCGTGCCGTCTGCATTGAAAGTTCATAAGTCGGTGATAAAATTACGGCTTGTATATTTTTACTGGAGGCATCTAACCGTTGAAATATCGGCAGCAAGTAGGCCATTGTTTTGCCTGTGCCAGTTGGAGCCTGTCCAATTATATTTTCACCTGATAAAATTTTAGGTATTGCCAGTTCTTGTATTTTAGTCGGTTCTTTAAAGCCGAGTGATTGTACTGCTTTTAATAATTCCTGTGATAAATTAAGTTCTTCAAATTTCATTCTTTTTGAGTCCTCCAACTTTTTTATTCTTAGCATAGACGCCAATAGTCAACTTGTTAATGATAGGAATAACTTCACCAAATGTGCGGAATATAACGGCAGCAAAAATTGAAAGTGTTACAACTGCTATATAAAATATAATTGCTATCGACGCTGTCATAATGCGACCGCTGGACTGTAAGAGTAGTTCAAGCCACGATATAATAAACGGGTGAAATAAATATGCAAAATATGAGTGTTTGCCGAAGAAAGACAGCACAGACTTTAAGGCATTGGAAAAGTCATTAAACGTAAAGATTGTAAAATAAAATACTGAGGCTGTAATGGTGTAGGCAATACCGGCAGGTGAGAGTTGATGTGCCGTATTTACTGCAGCTTCCGGCGTCAGGTGCTGCACGTACAATATTAAATAATAATGCGTGAGCAGTGCCGTTAATGAAATCATAAAAAACATACATATGGAAATATCGTTCTGCTTCATAAATGTCATAAAACTTTTGATATGGACTGCCACGTAACCACCGAGTATGAAAATAAATATATAATGCAATATCCAATAGTTGAGCCTGTACATTAAAAACCATTTTAGCAGTGAATTTTCCGGCAGGTTATAAATGAACATGATAAAATCCATATTAAAACTTGAAAAATGATTGAAGGCAACTTGAAAAATCAACAATACGACTAATTTAAACGGAGTCATAATTCGGACTAAATCAATCCAAATCGGCATTAGCAAGTAAAACCATAACAATAAAACCAAAAAGTACAATTGATACTTGGCCAGCCCGAAAAATAACACTTTTATTAAATAGAATAAATCCGGCAGACCGACGCCATAAAAAAAATTATCGTGTATCAAATAAAATGCTGACCACACCAAATAAGGTATCAGAACAGTCTTAAACCGCCGCTGCATAAAGTCTATATAGTCGAAATTTTTGTTTATGTCCAGATTATAAAATAAACCGAAGGCCGAAATAAAAAAGAATATTGGCACGGCGAAGCGCGTCACGATCTCAAACAGTGCTAAAAGATGAACGTTAGCTGATGGATTCATCATATATTGTGAGCCTACGTGTATGCCAATTACTCCGAGCATTGAGATGCCTCTGATATATTCAATTGCCGGTAATCGCTGTTTTTTTGTATTCGCCATATCAAATAATTTTAACTTTCCTCATCTTCATTATCGTCATCGCCGTCTTTCTTTGCAGCTGTAAGAGCTTCTTCACGAATTTGGGCATATTCAGAGTGAGTTTTATAATAATCGCGGCCTTTGTGCAAAAAAGTTGGATTTACACGATAAATACGACTTATTCCAAAGGTATCTTCGACGACGATAATATTTTTTTCGATTAAACCACGAATAGCGCGGCTTACATTTTCGTGCTTCATATTTAAATTACGACTGATAACTTTATTGGTAACGCGGACATAATTGCCATAATCGATTTTGGACAACATAAACATAAACACTCGAAATTGCTCACCGTTGAGATTTTCTGCAAGATAAACAGCAGATTTTTGGAAAAATGCAAACCAGCCGCCAGACCACAATCTGTCACGAAGCTGGACGCGAGCCTCGACTTCACCAGTTTCAGGATTTACTACAGTTAGAATGCGCTGCTTTTTTACTGGAACGTTAAAATCAACTTCATCAGATTTTTTACGCCTTTTTGAAGATTTAATTTCAGCTTTAGAAGTAAGTTTCGGCTTAGATGTATCCTTGTTGGAATTAGACATATAAAATCACCTTTTCAAATTAAAAAACTGTTTCATCATATCGCGTGCCGATTCTTCCAGACAGCCGGCAGTGACTTCTATACGGTGATTGAGCAGGGCATTATTAGTTACATTAAATAACGACTCTGCTGCGCCATAAGGTGAAGGCATAGCATAAATCAAACGGTGAATCCTGGCAAGAACCATTGCGCCAGCGCACATTGGGCACGGTTCCATAGTAACATAAAGTGAGGTGCCCGTCAACCTTAAACCATAAATTTTAGACGCCTGTTTAATTGCCAAAATTTCGGCGTGAGCAGTCGGATCGCTTAGAGTGTTGACAAGGTTGTGAGTTTTGGCAATAATAAAGCCGTCCTCAGCAACGAGCACGGCACCAACCGGTATTTCATTTTTTCTCAAGGCAAACTGCGCCTGTTCAAGCGCAATTTCCATATAATTTTTATTATTCATATTTTTAGTTTCCACAATATTAACAACCGCAATTAATAAACTTTAATAAAAATGTTTGTTTACCCACCCGCCCGCGTCCTTAAAACAAACAGAAATCAAACAGAAATTTTAACCGTTAAGAATCAACTGATTGAGTGACAGGCCGGACATATAAAACAATGAATGTGAAGGCGTTGCAGTAAGGTGAACTGAGGCAGCGGAAGACATATTAACATTATCCGAGAGCTGCACAGTTGCCGCTACTTCATTGCTTTTGTCAACGGCATTTTGAAGGGTTTTGCTGAACTTCTTTTTGGAATTTTGTTCGTCCTTGTATCCACTTTTACGGTCAAAACGCTTGGCAACATCATTCTCTACACGTTTAATGCGAGCGATGCGTTCAATTTTTTCTAACATGATGATCGCCTCCTTACGAATATCAAGTCACAATTTATATCGTCATAAATGTGGAAAAACTTAAATAATATATTGCTTAATGATAACAAAAGAACTCCACCTGTTACGGCAGAGTTCTATATTTATTTCAGAATGTTTATTTTTATGCTTTGAGAGCGTCGCCGAGTTTGGAGTTGGTGTTGCGTGCAGCTGCAACTGACTCATCAAATTTAGCTTTTTCGTCGCCTTCAAGTTTAACTTCGACGATTTTTTCAAGACCATTTTTGCCCAGAATAGCTGGAACGCCAATGCAGAGGTCTTTCTCGCCGTATTCACCATCGAGATAGACGCAGCACGGAATCAGTTTGTTAGCATCAAGTGCAATTGCCTCAACCATTGCGGCGGCTGCTGCACCTGGAGCGTACCAAGCGGAAGTGCCGAGCAGTTTGGTGAGAGTTGCGCCACCGACTTTGGTCTGTTCAACAGCTTCGGTGATAAGTTCTTGACTGAGAAGCTGAGTTACAGGAATACCCTTGTATGTTGCAAGCGATACAAGCGGAACCATTGTCTTGTCGGAATGACCGCCAATTACCATACCGTCAATATCAGTCGGAGTTGCATTGTAGCCAGCCTTCTGCAGAGCTTTGGACAGGAAATAACGGAATCTGCTGCTGTCGAGCATACCGCCCTGACCGAGAATGCGATTGCGTGGCAGTTTGCTGTTCTTGAGTGCCAAATAAGTCATTGCGTCCATTGGATTGGAAACGATGATGAAAATTGCATCTGGTGAATGTTTAAGGCAGGAATCCATAACTCCGCCGACGATACCGGCGTTGACACCGATAAGGTCTTCACGGCTCATTCCTGGTTTACGAGGAATACCGGAAGTGATGATAATGACCTGCGAGCCTGCCGTCGCTGCATAATCATTCGTCACACCTGTAACCTTTGTGTTAAAATTCAACATATGCGCTGTCTGCATAATGTCCATAGCTTTGCCTTCGCTGAGGCCTTCTTTGATGTCGATAAGGACTACTTCACTCGCAAAACCCTTCGTTGCCAAAACATTAGCAGCAGTTGCACCAACGTTACCTGCTCCAACTACAGTTACTTTCATATTATCAGTCTCCTTATTAAAGTTTAATTAACTAAGTTTATTATAGCATTTCTAATTATAATTTACAATATCAAATTGAAAATATTTTATGCTTCAGAGAAATCATCTTTGCCGACACCGCAGAGAGGGCAGACCCAATCTTCTGGCAGGTCTTCAAATTTGGTGCCAGGCTCAATACCGTTATCAGGATCGCCGGTTTCTTCGTCATACTCGTAGCCACAAACATTACACACATACTTCATAAAAATGCACCTCACATAATAGAAT
>JAFUTM010000453.1 GCA_017484235.1 Selenomonadaceae bacterium | reverse complement strand
TGATGTGGACGTTTGAAGGCAGCGGCGGTTATGGCTGTATTCCACGTTATATTGCTGAAGAAATCCTAAAACGCAATCGTCAAGGTCTCACTGATTTTGAAATCGTCTGGCTTGTAAATGATATAAATAAAGCCAATCAATCTAATCAACAATTTCCAACTGAGATTCGCAAAGTACAAAGTAATTTATGGTCACGGGCTTATCATTTGTCAACAGCAGGATTTTGGATTGCAAATACAAGAACTTTTTATGGTACGGTTAAAAGGAAAGGCACAACTTATTTTCAAACGTGGCACGGTTCATTGGCACTTAAACCTATTGGCAAGTATCGTGGTGACAAGTTTTCACGAATTGCCTATATTGTTAGTGCGGCTGACTCAAAATTAATGGATTATGCAATTTCAGGCAGTCATTATTGCAAACATATGTGGCGAGACGGCCTTGTATATGATGGCGAAATATTGCTGACTGGCACGCCACGATGCGATGTGCTTTTTAACTGCGTAACAGAAAAACACATTCAATTGAGAAAAGAATATAACATTCCAATAGATGCAAAGATTATGTTGTACGCTCCGACATTTCGAGGTGGCAGTCAAAGTACGGTGCGCAGTGTAAATGCAAAAGAGTCTTCTATTGATTTCAAACGATTAATAAATGCATTGGAACAGCGCTTTGGAGGTCAATGGTATATTTTTCTCAGATTGCATCCTCAACTTGCAGCTCAAATGGAGAAGATGCCAATTTCTGAAGACAGTGATAAGTTAATTGACGTGAGCCAACGACCAGATATGTGTGAAATTATGGCGGCAACAGATGCTATGATTACGGATTATTCAAGTGCCATATTTGAAGGCTTTCTGACTGGTCAATTTAGTTTCATATATGCTGATGATTTAGAAGAATATATTGCCGATCGTGGCATTCTAATGTTTAAACTCGATGAAATACCATTTCCAGTTGCACGAAATAACGACGAATTGATAAAAAATATATTAGAATTTGATGATAAGGTTTATGCACAAAAATCAGCACAATTTATCGAAAATCACGGCATTATTGAAGATGGACACGCTTCTGAACGTGTCGTTGACATTTTAGAACGTGTATTTAATAAAAGTGCTATTCAATAATATATAATTACAAATTATTGAAAATTTAAGATTTAATACCTAGAGTAACGAAATATGCGATAATATATAATACCACGCCGACGAAACCGCCGCAGATAGAACCATTAATACGAATCATCTGCAGATCGTCGGCGACTTTTTCTTCTACAAAAGTCACCAACTGCTCATCTGAAAGCGAATCCAACTTTTCACGAATAAGCATTGGTATTGTATCGTGATAATTAGTGATAAGTGAATTAAGCATATTTTTTACAAAACGGTCAAACTTATCCTGAAGGATCGGACTATTAATAAACGTGTCAATTTTTTCGTCAATTAAATCATCAATTGCATCTTGCCATACGGGTTTAACTTTATCAAGTTTGATAATTCGACTGGACTGTGCATTGGCATTAGCGTTCAACTGTTCAATTTTTTGTTTATTTTTAATGAAGGTTTCGCCTTTAAGATAAGAATCAAGCCAACGTTGGATATACTCCTTAAGATCGAAGTTGCTTGAAAGAACAGACTTAAAATTATCAATAAATTTTTGAGTATTTGAATCAGAAGTAGCAGCCTTAATAAAATTTTTAAAATACAGTGATAAATTAGCTGCCGTCGTTAAAGCGTCTGGATCGACCGTTCCATTTCCAGTCAGTGTTTTAATCGTCGCATTAATTTTTTTATCAATGTTATCATTTAAGATATTCAAAATTTTATCGTCAGTTAAATCCATTGCAGATAATACAAACGCTCGACCAGCAGAATCGCCCTCGTATTCTTTTTTTAAAGTAGCAATATTTACTAAAATTGCATTTTGCACCGGTTCTGATTTAAATATACTCAGACCAGCTTCAAACAGCGTTGCAATAATTTTACGACTATGATTGTCATTGGTTAAAACATCTGTGATTGTGTTGACAATCTGGACAGCATCAATATTTTTAGCTTGATTTTTAACTATTGGTTCAGCCGACTTTGCAACTTCTTTTGTATTAGTAGTAGTAGCAATCTCGAAGAATAGATCATTGACAAGATTTTTAATTTTACTTCGCCCATCACTTTGTTCAAAGTAAGAGATCAACAAATTTGCTGTATTTTCATTTTTTAAAGTATAATTTATATTTTGGACACTCAAAAGGTCGTTACTTACAAAATCAACTATTGCTTCCATGATGCGCTGACGATTACTAATTAAAATTTGAGTGTGGTAGCCAATACCAAGCGGCTTTCTGAATAACGCAGTAACACCAAACCAGTCCGCAAGTCCGCCAATTGTTGCTGCAGTAAAGCCGTGATTGAGCAATCCTAAAGTAAAAGTGCTTACAGAATTAACAATTGGTGAAATCGCAGGATATGTAAAAACTGCACCAGCAGCACTTATTAGCAATGCCGTTGTCGCTTTAAATTTATTTTGCATTTTATTGACCCCCAACAAAAATCTTTCAATACAAAATGGATTGACTGTGATGTATAAATGAAAAATTTTTGCATTATACTGAAATATAATTAGTAAATATATACTATAAAAGCTCGGAACATATAATAAACATATAATCCGAGCTGTAAATTTCATATGGTGCGGTCGGTGAGACTTGAACTCACACGGGAATACTCCCACTA
>JAFUTM010000452.1 GCA_017484235.1 Selenomonadaceae bacterium | reverse complement strand
TTTTTCACAAACTGAAGGCGCACCCATTGAATCGGCGTGTTGACTGATTATAACGCAACCTCGTTTAATCAATTTTTCAGCAGATTTTGCCTCAAGTTCGTAATCATACCAAGAATTTGTAAAAACAACGTCCATTTTAGCCGACGGACAAATTGAACGTGCTCCCAAGAAAAATGCTGTATAACCTGAAATTACTTCTGAATAAGGAAATGCTCCGATATATCCAAGTCTTGCCTGTTTTTTATTTATTTTACCGTTCTCTATCATCTCATTTAATTTCATTCCTGCTGCAATTCCTGAAAGATAACGACCTTCATAAATTGAAGCAAAAACGTTGTGATAATTTGAAAGTCCTTCATTATGTGCTCTTGTTCCTGTAGCGTGACAAAATTGAATATGCTGGAATTGTTTGGCGGTTTTGATTAAAAATTCTTCGTGACCGAAACTGTCGGCAAAAATTATGTTGCAACCTTGATTAACCAATTCAACGGCAGTTTCATAACATACTTCTGTTTCAGGAATATTTGTTTTGAAAATATATTCCACTCCGGCATTTTCGCAAGCAATTTTTGCAGCATTCATAAAATTTGCATCATAAGTCGACTTTTCATCGTGCAAAAAGATAAAACCGACTTTGACATTTGTCACTGCCGCCTCAACTTCACTAAAAAATGTGAAAATTGATGCAATCACTGCAATCAACAAAAAAATTTTCTTTGACATTATAAAACCTCCCATAATTTATCATTTCTTCAATCCCATGTGAACAACATCATCTTGAAAATATGGAGAAGACAATTCTACATTATCGGGCTTGTCGATAGTTGCAGGGAAACATTTCAAGGCATCACCCGTTGGAGCTGTTGCCCAAAATACCACGTCGATCTGTTTTGAACTCAATGCTGCCGCTCTTGCTCCGCTCTCAATCTGCACTAATTCCAGATTTTTATTAATCCTTTTGCTAATTTCAGCGAGTATAGCGGTATTAAATCCTGCCGGTTTACCATCAGCCAAAACTAAATCCAGTGGCGGCAAATCACCAGTAACACCAATTTTGATTGTATCCGCTCCATCAATTTTAGCAATCTCAACTGCTTTTGGTTCAAGATTATCAGTGCCCGTCACATATTCTTTGATGAGTTTATCAAGAGTATCATCGTCTTTCATTGATTGTATGGCGATGTTGATTTCTTCAAGCAGTTTGCTGTCTTCCTTACGAACGGCACAGCAGAAAACATCAGTCATATCGGAATTACCTTGCAAAAGCTCTAAATTGTCATTTCTGCTCATCACATAATTTGCAACGCTTTTGTATGTACTGATTTCGTCAACGCTTTTGGAATTAAGCCCCATAAGCATCAGATTTAAATTTTCATAGAAAAACGTTTCTCTGGCTGTACCTTTAATACCACTCATTGCTTCGTACTTTGCCATATATTCATTAAGTTGAGTTTCAGTGACATTCATGTGACTAATTACTCCGACTTTTACGCCAGTGTTTTGATTTTGTGCGGGTTGATCACTTTGACCGCAGCCGGTGAAGAGAACACCTGCCAGCAATACTGATGACAATATTTTAGAAATATTATTGATTTTCAACTCAATCCCTCCAGTTTAATTCGGAATGTGTAATGCGGAATGCGAATCAAGTGACGAGTTGTCGAACTCCAATTCCGAATTCCGAATTCTTAATTACGCATTAATTCATACCGGCGGCTAGACCTGATAAGTTGACATTAACAACCTCATCTTGATAATATGGCGTAGTTACTGAAACTCCAGCCGGTTTATCCATATCAGCAGGACGCTTGTCATCTTGTGGCACTACTACCCAAAATACAACATCAACCTGTTTAGAAGTGAGAGCAGCGGCACGAGCAGCACTATCAATCTGAATCAATTCTATATTTTTGTTAATACGTTTGCTGATTTCAGAGAGAACGGCAGTATTAAATCCTGCTGGCTTGCCATTAGCCAAAACTAAATCAAGCGGCGGCAGATCACCAGTTATACCGACTTTGATTGTCTCTGCTCCGTTAATATTTGTAATTTCAACCGCCGGCGGTTCATCTTGCAAGTCAGTTATATAAGTTTTTATCAATTTATCCAATGTGCCGTCAGCTTTCATGGCATTAATTGCCGAATCGAAATCAAATATCAAATCGGTATCATCTTCACGCATAGCGCAGCAAAACGAATCCATAAGACCAACGGTATTTTTTATCTCAAACTGAGTATTTTGATCTGTCATATATTCAGCTACGCTCTTATATGTTTGAATCTCGTCGATATTTTTTGACGACAACGCCATTTGCATGGAAGTAAAATTATCGTAGTACGTCATTTCAGTATCAACACCCATGACTTCCATTACTGCGTCCATCTCTTCCGGTGTTGCGTTGAGTTGAGCAATCATTCCAATTTT
>JAFUTM010000451.1 GCA_017484235.1 Selenomonadaceae bacterium | reverse complement strand
GGTGAACGTCATTTTATGGAAATAGACTGCCCAGAAATATTAGCAAATGAAATTACAATATTTATTGATAATATTTAATAAAAATTTACCAAAAATTCCTTGCAGGCCATGAAAGCCTGTTTTTTTGTACAATTTGTAGAAAAACATGTGTCACGATAAAAATACGACCATAAACATTATCAAATTCCACGGCTGATTCGTCATCAACAACTCCATGTAATTTGTCATCGACATAAATTTAACTCCTCATCATAAATTTTATGATTTTTGTTCTTGAATGAATTTTATAAACTCGTCAACCGCCTCTTGATTCGGCCGCTTGGCTGTGTACATTTGATTGCCCATTTGCGGCACCATCATTTCCGGCATTCTCTCACACATCACAATATCATCACCATATCGGCTTAAAATGTCCTCATGAGAATGAATATAATTATGACAATCGCGGCGGCTTGCGTAGACGACATAGCAATGCTGTCCGCTGTCTGGAATAAGCCGCTTATTAGTCGTCACCATATCCGCCCAAATTTGATAAACATCAGTCGAATGAGCAAAATTTATCATATCCGGTGTGTATCCGCCCGCCGGTCTCATATTAACTTCAAGACCAACGAAGTCGCCAACATCACCGAGACCAGGTTTGGCCTTAGTGAGACGGAAGAACTCAAGATGAACGAAACGACTTTTGACCGCGAAAGCCTTTGCCGTAGCTCTACCGACACGCTTTAATTCCTCAGGTGCATGGGCGACTGTATAATAGGATAAATCTAACTGTTGCAAAACAATATCCATTACTGACGGCGGCCAAACCGTCATTGATTCAAGCAGTGGATTGGAATCGGCATCTAAAATCGCGTCATAAGAACAAATATCGCCGGTAACAAATTCTTCCATTACATAAGGAACATCAATATGTTTCTCAAAAAATTCTTGTAAATCGTTGTCACTTGATAATTTATAAGTATCACAGGCACCAACGCCAATATCCGGTTTAACAATGACAGGATAGTCAACAAGCTCAATAAATCCTTTGGCGGCTTCAAAGTCCGTGATTTTATGAAGACGTGCAGTCGGAACGCCGGCTTTAGCGTAAAATTCTTTCATCGCGGATTTATTTTTAATTCTGCCGATATTTTCAAACTGTTCGCCGGTCGTAACGTGAAAATCTGTCCGCAATTTTGCATCAAGTTCCAGCCAGTACTCGTTATTTGACTCAATCCAGTCAATCTTTCCATGCTTAAATTCCAAAAATGCAACAGCACGCATAACCGCATCATAATCATTGAGCGAAGGCACATAATAATATTCGGTGAGGTCGCGTTTGAGTTCATCGCGCAGTGAATCATAAGGTGAATCGCCGATTCCAAGCACATTGACGCCATTTTTCTTGAGGCGATCGCAGAATTGCCAATAATGCTTCGGAAATTGCGGAGAAATAAATATAAATTTCATTTATGAGACCTCCTTCAAAAATTCTGGCAAGAAATATAAAATTTGTTTCTTCCACCAGAACCAATCGTGGTCAACGTCGTAGCCCCAAAAGTCAGTCCAGGCATTTATGTTCTTTTGTTGAAAGATATCTCTCATAATTGCCGTCGTCCGTCGGCCTTCGTCTTCCCATTGACCTTGACCAATGCACAGAATAATTTTTTTATGATTGTAAATATCAATATATGGGTGATCCAATTGAATATTTGCCAAAAAATCAATCGGCGAATTTTCATAAAGTGTCGAATTTAACCAGCCGTCGAAAAAGAACTTTGCATCATATACACCGGAAAGTGACAACATTCCGGCAAATAGTTCAGGATGACGGAAAAATAAAATAGCTGTGTGCAGCCCGCCGAGACTGCATCCTGTAACAATCGGCAAATTATTTGTTGCATTGATATTTTTAATATACGGCAAAACTTCATTAACAATATAGTTATAATATTTCTCTTGGCGATTAGCACGCCAATTCTTGTCGCCCCAAACATTAGACCACGTTTCAACATCAACGGTATCAACGCAGAATAATTGTATCTGTCCATTGTTAATATAATTCGACAATGTGTCTATCATTCCAAAATTTGCAAAGTTATCGCTCATCGCGTCCTGCGTCGGAAAAACCAAAATTGGAACGCCGCCGCTGCCATAAATTCTAATGCTCATATCTCGATTTAAATTTTGACTAAAATGAGAAATATATTTATTTTCCATAATATCACCTCAATAAGAAATTCTGTTCTGTAACGCTTGCTCAAAATCACTAATCAGATCGGCAATATCCTCAAGACCAACATTCACGCGGACTAAATCATCAGTGACACCTGCATTTATTTTTTCGGCTTCATTTGCGTGAAAATAAATCGTTGAGGCAGGGTGAATGACTAAAGTCCGAGCGTCGCCGATGTTTGAAACATTCAGCGCAAATTTCAGTGAATTTATAAATTTGAAGGCGTTTTCTTTACTTCCAAGCCGAATGGTAAACATTGTACCAAATTTATTATTAAACTGCGTTTTAGCAAGTTCGTGATAAAGATTATTTTCAAGTCCTGGATAGTTGACCAAAATATCTTTTTTCTCAGATAAAAATTTTGCAAGTTTTGAAGCATTATCACAGGCACGCTGCATTCTCAATCCAAGTGTATCCAGACCAATTCCGGTCAAAAACACATTAAATGGAGCTGCACAGCCGCCAAAATTCATGAGCATATTACTTCGCAATCTCACAATATAACTCATATTGCCAAATTTAGCAAAATTATTGAGCTTTTGAAATTTTACAGGATTCCATTTAAAATTTTTGCCGCAAATCACGATTCCGCCGATTGAATTTCCACCGCCGTTTATCATTTTCGAGGTCGAATGAATCACGATATCAGCTCCAAAATCCAGCGGTTTAATCAAATATGGTGTGGTAACCGTATTATCGACGAATAAAGGCAGACTTTTGGAATGTGCGAGTTCAGCGAGTGATTTTATGTCTGCAACGTCCAATTTCGGATTGCCGATTGTCTCAACATATATCAATTTTGTTTTTTCAGTGATGAATGAAGCAAAATTTTCAGGACGATTTTCGACAACATATTTGATATTTACGCCAAAACTTTTAAGTTCATTGAAAAAAGCACTTGTTCCGCCAAAAAGTCCACTGTTTGACACTATTTCATCTCCAGTTTCTAGGATATTCATAATCGCCATAGAAACTGCTGACATTCCTGATGAGAAGGCTACCGCACCAATTCCGTGCTCAAGTGCCGCCATTCTTCGTTCAAAATTTGCAATTGTCGGATTATTTACGCGAGTATAAACAAATCCAGGCTTTCGTCCGGCGAATATCTTTTCCATATCTTCAGCCGTTTCTTGATAATAAGCCGAAGTTTGATAAATCGGTTGAGTCGTTGAGCCTGTGATTTTTTCCGGCGATGTTCCGTGCAATAATTCTGTTGAAAATTTCATTTTAAGCCGCCTTTTTCGACAAATAAAGTAAAAGTTCCATCTTCATTATCATTCACTTCTAAAATTTTGTGAAATTCATCTTTGAGACTTCGAGGAACATTTTGGAGTGGTTCGCCTTCATTCATGCGAATTTCCAAAATTTGTCCATCTTCAAGGTCTTCAAGCGCCACTTTCACTTTTACAAAAGTTATCGGACAAACAACATCTGTAATATCAATAAAATCATCTGATTTCATAATTTAGCCTCCTAGTTTTAATGCATACTAATTTTATATGAAAAATATACTTTTGTCAATATCTAATAAAAAAAACAGTGACTTTTACATCACTGCCGTTTTTAATTAAAAGTCTGATAATAATATTGAATGCCTTAAGTCAGACTAGAACTATCTGCCTTAATGAGTTTACCGTCCGCGTTTTGATAGACAACTTTGGAAATGCGGGCATTTTTAATCATTCTGCGGCACAATTTACACGGCTCGCCTGATGCAATGGAGTTATCAGCAACATTAAAGCCGGCAATATAAATCGTAGAGCCTTCCATTTTGACCGGATCAGCATTAATAATTGCATTTTGCTCAGCGTGAACGGCAACACATAATTCATAACGCTCACCTTTAGGCACTTTGAGACGTTCGCGTTCACAGATTCCGGTATCAATACAATTTGCTTCACCGCGCGGCGAACCATTGTATCCAGTACTTATTATGATTTTGTCTTTAACAATAATCGCGCCATACCTGCGGCGTAAACAGGTCGCACGCCGGCCAACGGATTTAGCTATATCCAAAAAATCTTCGTCCCAATCAGGACGAGTTTGAATTTTGTTTTCATTTATCATTTATATCACCAATCATTCTAAAAATAAAAATCTTCGTGCTAGTATTTCAGCAACTATATCGTCCACTGGCTTAGGCGGTACTTGCATTGATGTTGGCAAAAAACGCCGCCAGCTCGTTGGAGGATTTTTTCGCCAATACAATTTACGAGCTTCTTCTGTTGTATGACGCTCATCGACTACTTCAATTTTTATATCTCGATTAGCAGCCGATATTGCAGCAGAAATTATTTTTTTTGCACTGCCACTCGTCGTACCATTGCCTAAAATTATTAACTGCAAATCAAAACGGTTGATAATTTCCAAAACTGCTGATTTTAATGTAGACGTTTCTATAACATTTTGCAGTTTTATTTCACCAGTTTTGTCCATTACTACCAGACCACATTTATCGCGTCCAGGGTCTATAGCCATAACCATATTACAAATTTAATCCTTTTTTATAATCTTCAATTTTAATGTTTAAACGCAATGGTCCTATCACTTCGGTATCATCTCTGGCATATGCAGTCAAAACAAATTTACCCTTTGTTTTGGAAATTGTTTCGAGTAACTGATAGAGTTGACTGCCTTCCATAACTCCAACTGCTCCAGTTAATGGATCAGACAAAATACCTTTGGAAACTGCCGTCCGATTCACCTCGATTAAAAAGTTTTGAATAATTTGTTCTGCATGAGTTGTATCTTGCATTTCATAAACTCTGGATAGTACAAACTCATCTTTATTATAAATTTTATCGTTTTCATAAAGTTCCAAGTTGGTACGAACAGGCTCACCGCGAACTAGATTACCAGCAGCCGCAATTCTGAGTACCATATCACGAGGACTCGCAGATATTTTTTGAACTGCTTCCGTTAATTCAGGCTGGTAAATCCAAACAGACGTGTCTGCATCATTGCCTATACGCCTGGAAATAATCATAGTCGCCTCCTGCGCCATATTATCTATATCTTTTACAATTTCATCAATGTCACGGTTTCCTCCTCTAATTACGCCGCTGGCTAAAATTTCACCGGCTCGAAAAACAATATCGCCTTCACGAATGGCCATAAGTCCATTTCGCAAATTTTCATTTCGATTTTCAAGTTCCTGATTATCATTTGTCAATTGATCGTTGCTCTGTTTCAAATCAGAATTACTTTGAGTTAAGGCAGCGTTACTTTCGGTTAGAGTTTTATTATCAGATGTAAGACTGTCATTGCTCGCCAATAAATTATTATTGGCATTTGATAAATTTTCGTTTTCATAAATTAAATTTGCGTTAGCCAATTCAAGTTTTTCATTACCAGTCCTAAGTCGATTTGACTCTTCTGTTAAAGCCACTTGTTCTTGTTGTAATTGCTCAACTTCAGTTTTAGAGTTTTGCAGGTCTTCACTTGCCGCTTGATACTCACTTTTGGCTATCGACAACTCTTCTGATAATTCATTTAATTCTTGCTGCTTCAATTCAAGAGCAGCATTTAATTTTTCCATACCAAATAAAGCCGTGCGTACATTCTCAGAAGTCGCCGACATTATTCCTATCGTTAGTGCAGTAATTACAAATCCGGTTATAACAGTTATGACATTTGAAGTATGTCGCGGTCTTAATCCGAAAATAGACAGCCGCTTTTTACCGATCTTAGTACCAAGCCTGTCGCCTATGAATGCAATTGCTCCACCAGTTACCACTAACACTGCTATTAAATATAAGCCGTACATTCAAGAGCCTGCTTTCCGACAAAGATCATATAAAATATTTACTTTCGTACAAAAGTTTTCTCGACTACTGCACCGACATTACCAGCTACTCCGATACTGTTGCCATTTTCAATAAATTCAACGGCACCAGCATTGCCCGCAGTTACACTGATTCTGTCCTTTGCCTGCCAGGAAAGTATAGCGCCAGGTTCAGGTATGCCCTCATAAATAACTTGTCCATCGGCAATAACTTTAGTCCAGCACTTATCCGTAAATTTAGCTTGTACTTGTACACCATCAAAATTTGAAGCAGGTACATTTGTATTATCAGATGGTGTTTGAGCTGATGCCGGTGTCGCTGACGAGGAACTGGAACTTGATTCTGGATTTTGCTGTTCAGTTTGTACAGGTGGATTTTGTGCTAGTTCTTTGCCTTCAATATTCGTAAAATAATACCACAAACCTCCGGCAATAGCGGCAATTAATATAACAGCAGCCACTACCAATCCAGTATTAGAACTTGATTTGGAACGATTATTATATTTTATCTTCGTTGGTTCATTTTGTGTTTGGTTATTATTGTCGTTTATGTCTGGTATAGGTTCATCTATTATGTCAGTAGTTCCATTTTCTGATACGGATTTCTCATTTTGTTGCACTACAGGCGATGGAGAAGGCGGTGCAATTTCTGCCGTAAATTGACGTGATAAAGAATCACCATCAATTTTTAAGAAGTTGCCATAATTTTTTATAAAACCTTTTGTATAAACATTTCCAGGCAGCTTTTCATAATCACCGTTTTCTATCGCTTCAATGTAAACAGCACGTATACTGGTTCCGTGTTCAATGTCTTTAATCGTTAAGTTTTGACGCTCGCGTTCCTGACGCAAGATATCGCCTACCATTTTGCAACATCTCCCTTCACAAGCCCATTATACACGATTTTATCATTAAAAACAATTTTTATTAATAAATTTATTAACAGCCGCATTTTAGAAGATACACTCTTCCCATTAACAATAGATTTTCCATTCTTATATCAAGAAAATCTTTTTGGCCAGCACGCTTTTAGATATTCATTGATGTGAGCTTCTTTATCAACATTTACAGGTTCATAATAATGAGCTTTTATCATCTTATCCGGCAAATATTGCTGCTCAACAAAGTGATTTTCATAATCGTGTGGATACATGTAACCTTCTCCATTGTGAAAATACTTTGCACCCTTATAACTGGTATCTCTAAGATGAATTGGCACTTCGCCGCAATCTTTACTTTTAACATCTTCTATTGCAGCGTCGATTGCGAGATAAGCAGCGTTGCTCTTTTTACAGCCAGCAATATATATTACTGCCTGCGCCAATGGAATACGCGCTTCGGGCAGCCCGACAAATTGAGCGGCTTGTGCTGCGGCATTTGCCAAAATTAGTGCCATTGGATCAGCGTTACCAACGTCTTCAGCTGCACATATCACTATTCGGCGTGCTATATAATTAATATCTTCACCGCCAACAAGCATTTTCGCTAGATAAAAAATTGCCGCATCTGGATCGCTGCCACGCATACTTTTTATAAAAGCAGATATAACGTCAAAATGATTATTTCCATTTTTATCATAATGCTGTGCTCGGCTGCCAAGAATTTCACTTAAAACATCGACCGTGATTTTATCGTTGTTTAAAGCCGCTTGTTCCAGAATATTTAACGCAGTTCGCGCATCGCCATTAGCAAAATCAGCTATAATGTCAATCACTTTATCTTCAACTTTTAAATTATTTTTGCCAAAACCACGTTCTTCATCTTTTATTGCTTTTTCTATGATATGGACAATATCAGCATTCGTTAAACGATTAAGCTTCACAATTTTTACACGAGATAACAAAGCTGGATTAACTTCAAAAAAAGGATTTTCTGTTGTTGCACCAATTAAAATTAATCTGCCGTCCTCAACATAAGGAAGCAAAACATCTTGTTGACTTTTGTTAAATCTGTGGATTTCATCAATAAACAAAATAGTTTGCTTCTGATAAAATTTACGTTGATTCTCAGCCTCTTTGATAATATTTCTTATGTCTGCAATACCGGAAAGAGCCGCGTTGAGACTTTTGAAATGACTTTTAGTCGTATTAGCAATAATCTTTGCCAGTGTTGTCTTGCCTGTACCAGGCAGACCATAAAAAATCATTGATGGCATATTACCAGCTTCTATCATACGGCGAAGAGATCCTTTTATGACATTCTGCTGACCAATAAATTCATCAAGATTGCGAGGTCTCATACGTTCTGCCAACGGTTGAAATTCCCGTTGAGAATTTTTATTATTTTCATCTACAATGGAATCAAATAAATTCATTTATTATCCTCCAGTTGAACCAAAACCGCCGCTGCGTAATTCGCCAATACCAGCTTTATCATTGTCAATAGTTAAATATTTTTGAAATACACCTTGAGCAAGGCGCATACCTTTTTTTATAAAAAAATCTGAGTCGCCAAAATTAATAATTGGAAACAAAATATGACCTCCATAATCCGCATCAATAACACCGACACCATTTGCCAGCATTATCTGGTGTTTGAAGGCTAAACTCGATCGAATATAAATTAACAAAACATCATCTGGCAGCATAAAGGCTTTGAGACCAGTTGGAACAAGAACAACTTTTTGTCTGACGAGCAAAACATCTTCTGCTGATTCAAAATCATAACCAGCACTTTGAGCCGTCCGTCTTACAGGCAAATTTATGTTTTTGTCTTTATAATTATTTAGAATCTCAAAGCCTCTGCAACCATTTAATTGAAAACTCATTTTTTATTTATTAAAGATCATCATCATCGTCTTCAAGAACAGCTTTTACTGCTGCGGCAGCATCTACATCATCAGCAGTTGCGCTAATTTCTTTTGTTGGTGTGATAGTGGAAATTGCGTGCTTAAAAATTAATTGTTGTTTACCCATACTGTCAACAACCACTGTAAACATATCAAAGCCCTTAACTGTACCTTTGATTTGGAATCCATTAATAAGATGCACAACTACTACGATATTTTCTTTGCGTACGCGATCCAGGAAAAAATCTTGAAATTTGTTTGTTTTTGATACCATTTTTATTTGCTGCAGAATAATGTTTACAATAAAACACTATCAAGCAGCCCTCCTCCTCTCAAATACATCAAACATACTTGAAAGACATAAGTCAATCAAATACGTTCTTATATTCATTTGCAAAATATATTTAAAGTATTGTACAACATTTATTTACTGCTGTCAATGTTTTAAGTCATATAGATTGACAATAGTTGCATTTGATATAGTCAAATATAGACAAGCAAACACATTTGAGAGGATAAACTCTCCGGCGTACTACACGCCTCTATCCGATTGTAATAACTTTCGGACTACATTTTAAATTTTGTTCTAAATATGTCGGTTCGG
>JAFUTM010000450.1 GCA_017484235.1 Selenomonadaceae bacterium | reverse complement strand
CATTGCAGGCGTCGGCACGGGCGGAACATTGACTGGCGTCGGTCGTTATCTCAAAAAACAGAATCCATACATCAAGGTTATTGCCGTAGAGCCGGAGACTTCTCCAGTACTCTCTAAGGGCACCGCTGGCCCACACAAAATTCAAGGTATTGGTGCTGGTTTTGTTCCAGATACTCTTGATACAAAGATTTATGATGAAGTAATCACAATAAGCAATGAAGATGCTTTTACATATGGCAGACAATTCTCGCGTGCTGAAGGTGTATTGATTGGCATATCGAGTGGTGCGGCGTTGGCGGCAGCGGTTTCAGTTGCAAAACGCGATGAGTTCAAAGATAAAAACATCGTTGTTCTGCTGCCGGATACTGGAGATCGTTATTTGTCTACAGAACTTTTTAGTTAGAGTGTGTTGGTAAACATAAAAGTAAGCCGTGAGTTGACCTCTTTGATAAAATATATTTGTACAAAAAAGATCAAGGAGAGTAAACTCACGGCAAAAATATTTTATTATAATCGATTTGACTTGACAATCACTCAATTTAACCGAATAAACATCTCTTACCAAAGAAGAAGGCGACTGGCAATTAAGTAAGAGCGGCAAGAAAACTGTTGACCTTACCTTACCGATAAGGACGGCAGATAGGGCATATGGAACAATTGATACGTTTTTATAATTTTCTAGTGCTTGCTGCTATCAGAATTAAATTAAAATGAGTTTACCAACGCGCTCTAGAAAATCTTGTATTGCAAGCAATGGATAAACAAGTAATTTTTAACTTATCACTTAAAGATTGCCAAGATAGCAATAATAGCTATCCACAAGTCATTTAAATTGATGTAAAATTATAAAAGCAGGCTTGACAAGCCCATTTTACAAATAAAAAATCCGCCGATTATGGCAGATTTGATTATCAATTTTTTATTAGCGTTCCATTCAATACATTAATTAATAACTCCAACGACTGCGACGTTCACTTCTGCTGCCGTCAGAATCCCATTCACAAACAAAGCCAAAATTCTTCTTGCCAAAGAAATCTTCACCGTTACAATCGCCATCATAACGGATATCATTCCACTGACCCAAATGGCTGGACGATGAAGGATTTTTACGGCGATACATCATCAAAGAATCTTCCTCATCTGTGAAATTATCCGGCTGGCCTTCTGCCCAATTGGTATAAGAGAAATTTTCGTCTGTTACCCACTTCCAGTGTCTGTTGCTACTTCTTACGCCGCCGATCCAGTAACAGTTTCTGTTTCCCTTACTGGAGATTAAACGCGAAACGAAGTCCTGTTCACCGCTGGAATTGATTGTTACCAAATGACCGCCCATTTTTTCGCAATATTCTTGTGCTCTGTCCCAAGTCATTGATTTGTCATAGACTTTATAATAATGTCCGTCGTATTCTTTGGCACCTCTATCTACAGAGGCGTCGGCAGTCGAGCCGATAAACGAAGACATTAATACTGCCATTGCAGCTAATTTTATTTTAGACCTCACATTTATCACATACCTTATCAAAAAAATTTTGTTATTATATGTCGATAACACTGCCAGTTGATATTTTAGTGTTAAATATATTATATGATTGAAGACGTTTAAAAATTTCGTCGCCGGAACAATGGCACAACAAAAGACGCTGTACGCCCAAATTTTTTAGCTCAGTCAACGTGCTGTTAATTCGATTGTCATTTGCACCATTAAGATGTATGCCACCAATCACGCTACGAACTGGATAATTTAATCGTCGTTTAACGGTTGCAACAATATTCAAAATGCCGTTATGAGCGCAGCCAGT
>JAFUTM010000449.1 GCA_017484235.1 Selenomonadaceae bacterium | reverse complement strand
TGCGTAAACCAGCTCGTGCGAACAAATTGTTCTCACAAAGCTCTCGTCTTTAGTCGTGAGTCGTTTACTAATTATATCTTCCTGTAGTAATGTAATCATAAACATTATATTCTATTGGTGTGGAATATTTATTCACAACACCGCTGAATCCTTGCGAAGTGGAAAATCTTATGGTTGTGAAATCTTTTTTATCTTTCCAAAATTGATATTCCAAATACTTAATATTTCCATCTGATCGACGAACCATTTTTATTGTGCAGTTAGCATCTCCTTCAAAAAAACCAATAGTTTCAGTTATCAAGTAGCAGTCGCGGCCGGTTGTGTTTGATGTTCCGACATACACATCTTTGGCTTCCACTTGTGAAACAGAGACCATTTGACCGATGATAATACTCAAACTGAGCAGCACTGTCATTAATAATTTACGCATAATAAACACCTTCTTCATTAAAATTTGTTTTACCTGTGAGTAACGATATAGTCATAAATTTTATATTCAACAGGATAAGTTTCAGATATAGGATATTTTTTATGTGTATTAACATTATAATATTTAAATCTTCCACGCATATCTTCTGAATTAATGAACGATACTTGACCGGTATCATCGCCATTATCAAAATCATATTCATAATAGTAAAAATTATCTGAAGATTCGACAACTTTTACTCTTACGATATACTTTGTCTCATCAGGATGTCCAATGGTCTCAGTCATAACATAGACAGCTGCACCATTATCAGGAAAATTTCCAACATAATAATCGAACGCCTCAGCTTGATTACCATTACCGATAATCATTAAAACTGTCAACAGCATCATCAACATAAATTTTTTCATAAACACCACCACACTTCCATTTATTTTTTAAGTGACTTTAAAAATAATTTGATAGCTTCCTGCTCATAAAAACTGCTGAGGTCTGCTCCACACCATTTTGCGGCCGCTTCAATCTCATCTTCTGCCGCACTCTGCTGTTTATATGCGTCAGGTGTTTGAGCACCAGTGCCAATTACGCCTACAACCTTATCCAATGTATTTTTGTTATCTTTTTTGAGCTGGTAATAAAACTGCGCAATCTTAGATTCACAATCAAAATAAATTGCAACCTGCCTGGCAATTTCGCCATATTTCGGAATATCTTTTGAAGCCCTTTGTGCCATTGCGTCCATAAAAAATGCGTGTGTTGCAAGAGCTTTCACTTCACCGTTGGCAAGTGGTCCAGTGATACCGGCTTGACTTTGAATAAAATCCGTTACAGCGAATGGTTGAGTTTTTTCGAGATATTCTTTAACGTCAGCTTTATTTCCCCAACGCGCAATTTTTTCTTGTTCAGCTTGAGCAAGTCGTTGAGCTTTTTCTTCTGCCTCGCGAGCTTTGCGTTCAGCCTCAAGTCGCTCCTGTTCAGCTTTTTGTTTTTGCTGAATCATTTCGTCAACATCAGCCAATGATTTTTCTCTTGAAGAATTTTCATCATTTCCTGCATTCAAATATTCCTGAAACTTTGTATCATAAAGATTTTTTTCTTCGCCGCTCAAATTATTTGCACGTTCAAGATTTTCTTGTAATTTTTTTTCAATTTCTGCCTGTTCTTTTTCAATTTTAGCCTGTTCTTCTTCTTGTAACTTTTTTTGTTTTTCGGCTGCTTCTTGAGCAATTAACGTCGGATTATGCCAACTTTCTGTTTGATATTTTAATGATAATCCACATATACCCAAAAAAATCATTGACAAGACAAGAGCAAAAAATGGTGAACCGCCTCGTTCATTTTTGTCAGGATATTTTGCATGCCATTGTTCATCGGAAAGTTTTTGTTCATCATTCCAATCTTTAGCCATCCAAAGAGAAAGCAGTCCAAGTAATCCAAAAATTCCTCCTATAACATAAAAAAGATAATCCCAAGCATTATATAAAATAACCAGTAAAATAATAATTCCTACAATGTGCATTTTAATCAATCCTTTCAAAAATTTTTTTAAATTATAACACAGTCTAAAAATTTTTGTTTACCTGCGAGGTAAACTCATAATATTTTTTTATTTTTACTACTCTGAATAGCCAAGCTCTTTTGCCTTATCAAAATCGAATTGAGCCAGCGCACCGTTGCCAAGTGCTTCCCAGCAAAGTCCACGAGCGTGATAAGCATTGGCAAAGACCGGCATGAGTTTAATTACCATTCCATAATCGCCAATTGCTTCACTGTATGATCCATTCATTCGATAAAGCTCACCGCGTATATAATAAGCTGCCGCATTATCTGAACTAACTTGAATTGCCTTGTTTAAGTCCGTCATTGCATTCTCAAAATCTTGAAGAAAAATATACGCAAGGGCGCGGCCACTGTAAGCCTCAGAGAACGACGAATCAGCTTGAATTGCCTTTGTAAAATATTCAATGGCACGATTGTAATCTCCGTCGCTGCAGTATTTTTCGCCGCGATCGTAATAATCTTCAGCCTCATCTGAGTAAGCATAAGCTACTGATGTTTTAATAGTCAGTAAATTGTCGATTGTGCCAATTTCGTCAAAGTTTGGCACTAATACCATACTACTGACGAATGTAGATGCAAGCATTAACTTAACAAGATTTTTACGAATTTTCATAAATACCACCTCATAAATTTTTTATAATAAATTAAGCGTTTTGGCTGAGCTGTTCAAATTTCTTAAAGTCAGCCTGTGCCCGTTTATTGTCACCCGTTACTTCGTAGCAGACGCCGCGTGCCTTGTAAGCATTAGCGTATTTAGGATTTATTTCTATTGCTTTATTAAAATCGACAAAAGCCTTATTAACGTCGTTCAACATCAGATAAGCAACACCACGATTATAATAAGCTACTGCATTGTTCGGATCGAGCGAGATTGCTTTACTAAAATCACTTACTGCCTGCCTGTTATTCTCCAACACGCCATAAATCGTACCGCGATTCGTGTAAGCCTCCGCTAAATTTGGATTTAATTCTATTGCCTTCGTATAATCAGACAGGGCTTTATCGAAATCTTGTAAGTTGTTATAAGCATTGCCACGATTATAGTAAGCCTGATACATATTCGGATTAATTTTTATCGCTCTACTAAAATCATCAATGGATTTATCATATTGTTTTAATTCATTATAAACGTTGCCGCGATTAACATAAGCATTTTCAAAATTAGGATTAATTTCAATTGCCTTCGTATAATCCATTATTGCGCGGTTGTAATCTTTTAAATAATAGTAAGCACTGCCGCGACTATAATAAACTTCAGCATAATTTGAATTGATTGAAATGGCTTTATTTAAATCGTCAATCACGTTTTGATATTTTTCTAAATAGCCATAAGCAGCACCACGAATCATATAAGCCGGTGCGTAATTCGGATTAATTTCAATCGCCTCATTACATTTATCAATGGCAGCATTATAATTATTTTGATAGAATAATTTGTTTGCTTCTTCGATTTTCTGATTGTATAAAGCAGTTCTGCTAACAACGTTGAGCTCAGATGTAATTGCAGCACGTCCAGAATCATTTGCCACAGTTTCTGAGCGTTTACGCAGATTTTCAAATTCGTTGTTATTGTCATTAATAGATTGCTGAAGTATATTATTTTGATTTACAATATTGTATCTGCCCTGCTCATTGAGGTTGAGATATTTTTTAACGCCGTCTGTATCAATGCGGATTGTGACCGTCGCCTCGTACATTACTCCAATCTCACCGTAAGACTGTCGCGATGCATTGTACGCCTCATAGGACAGCTTCTTATATTGTACGTCCAGCACTTCGATTATGTTATTAGTAATCGCGGAGATTTCCTCGTTCGTCAGATTGCCGTTGATTGAACGTGAGTAAGTTTGCAAATAGACACCCGCTTGCTCTTGAGCATTTTTCATCGCACGATTCTTAGCATATGTTTTAACGGTATCGACGATTGATTCATCGTTCTCGCCAAAATCAAACATCGCTTTGCCAACGCCAACATAAGTTTTAATTTCCGCGTGGGCTACTGATGTAATTGTTAAATCATTTAAACTATCAACCATACATACTTCTGGCATTAAAGACAAACTGCTGGAAATTAGTGATAAGGCAATCATTCGACGCAGTATTTTTTTATTAATCATATTAGTCAACTCCGTTTATCAACAAAAATTGTAGTTTCATATTATTATAACATGAATTTTCAGAAATTTGTTTACCCGCGAGGTAAATTTGTAATATTTTTTTATTAAAATTTTTAGATAAATTTAATAAAATGAAAATAACATGAATTTACAGATTTTTTAAAAAATTTGTTTACAAGTTTAAGTTTTTCTGTTAAAATAACGATAAATAGTTTAGATACTATTGAAAACTGAAAATTTGATGATTTATCTGTTAAAATTAATTTGCATTTATGACAGACATTTTGTATAATACATTTTATGTTTAACAGGTGGTGATGGACAATCAACTAAAACTTGCACTAAGTAAATTGGTAGTTTTTAGTCAGTGACACGTTGACGAGGAGGTCGCTGTACTGATTATGGACTGAAAATTTGTAAGAGAATTGATTCTATAAAGTATGGTAATGCTACAGGGAGGTTAGCGGCCAGTGTGGATTTCGAAAGTTGATGATGTAATGACAAGTGAAAAAAAGGATAGCGTACAAATTAATAATCCATTGATGATGAACAACGATGATTTTAATCATTTAAGATCTCCTATGACATCTAAAAGATCACCTATAGTACAAAAAGTGGTAAATTTATCGGAACTTACAAGAGAAACCTCAGCCGTTGTATCTTTAAGTCAGAAACGTATCAGTAATGTTGCCTCTTATGCATCAGCTCTGTCTGGTGTCGATGAAAGTTTATTTATGGCAGATTAAATTGATAAATAAAAAAAGTACACGAGTTATGATTAAATTCATATCGTGTATTTTTTTATTGCAATAATAAGGACAGGTGATGTAATTAATGAATGCATTTTTAATTGGATTACAATTTTTAACAAGAATATCAATCGTCAAACAGACGGTATGGACAGAAAAATCTTTTGGCGAAAGTGTGAAATATTTTCCAGCAGTCGGTGCTGTTTTAGGTCTCTGCTATTCAGCTGTAGCCTTCGTATTAACAATATTTGCAAATAATAATTTAAATATAATTGATATACTTAACTCAACGCCAAGATTTACAATGTTAGGAGCCGCTATCATCTTAATGTTAATGGCAATGCTGACCGGCGGCATACACTGTGATGGATTTATGGATACAATGGATGGCCTGTTTTCCGGCCGAGATCGTGAACGTATACTTCAAATTATGAAGGACAGCCGAGTTGGTGCATTTGGCGTT
>JAFUTM010000049.1 GCA_017484235.1 Selenomonadaceae bacterium | reverse complement strand
AATAAAATTATAATAGTTGATGGTAAAATGGGACTTCACAGAAATAAAAATATCCAACATTTTGAATCAATAGGAGGAATTTATCTTGGAATGGATAAAAATCAAGTTTTAGATATTTAGGTCAGCCCTCTATAAAAGATAAACGAGATGCTATTTCTGATATATGTAAGTATGGAAATGAAGTTTTTGATTTAGAATTTGCAACAGATATTGTAACTAAAATAACAATTTACAAAAATGGCAGCCGTAAATTTGATTGGTCTGGGCTTTCAGCAAATGATTCAATGAATACTTTTGTAAAAAAATTTTTCTGAGAATTAATTACACGGTTGTTAAACAATAAGTCTGCTGTACGGCAGATTTTTTATTTTCACATAATTTTGACGCTCCTTTTAACACATAAAAAAGGAAAGCAGCTGAACAAAGGCGAAAATATCTTTTAAAAATGTTTTGAGGTGATTAAATATGCGAATGTATGATCTGATTGATAAGAAGAAACGCAACGGCGTATTGACCGATTCAGAAATTAAATTTATGGTTGACAGCTATTTCGCGGGCGAAATTCCCGACTACCAGATGTCCGCGATGTTAATGGCAATATGGTTCAATGGTATGAATGATCACGAGATCACTGAACTCACAAAGGTGATGGCACATTCCGGCGATATGATAGACCTCTCCGCAATCGAAGGCAAGAAGGTTGACAAACATTCAACAGGCGGTGTCGGTGATAAGACCACCTTGATTGTTGCGCCAATCGTTGCGGCTTGCGGCGGTAAAGTTGCGAAGATGAGCGGGCGCGGTCTCGGACATACCGGCGGCACAATTGACAAACTGGAATCCATACCAGGTTATCGTACAGTTTTGAGTCGTGATGAATTTTTCAATACCGTCAACGAATGTGGTCTGAGTTTAATTGGTCAGAGTGGCAATCTTGCACCGGCTGATAAAAAACTTTACGCTCTTCGCGATGTCACGGCTACAGTTGACAGTATACCTCTGATTGCCTCATCAATTATGAGCAAAAAATTAGCGGCTGGTTCAGATTGTATTCTTCTTGATGTCAAGACCGGCAGCGGCGCATTTATGAAAACTCTTGACGATTCAATTAAATTAGCAGAAACTATGGTCGCGATAGGTGAAGGTGCCGGACGCCGTACTGTTGCAATGATTACGGATATGGACACGCCGCTTGGATTAAGCATTGGCAACTCTCTTGAGGTTATTGAATCAATGGAAGTATTGCAAGGTCACGGTCCTGCTGATTTAACGGAAGTTTCACTACAACTCGCTGCAAATATGCTTTATCTTGTCGGCAAAGGTTCTCTCGAAGATTGCCGCAAGTTAGCGGAAGTATCTATTAATGACGGCACCGCATTTGAAAGATTTTGCAAGATGGTTAAAGCTCAAGGCGGAGATGATTCTGTTCTGAGAGACTATGATAAATTTGCCAAAGCACCGTACCAATGTGAAGTTATTGCCAAAACGGACGGTTTTATAACAAATATGAATTCTGAAACAATAGGTGTAACATCAATGATTCTTGGTGCCGGACGCGAAACTAAGGAGAATGATATTGATTTCTCGGCAGGTTTGGTGATTCACAAGAAGTATGGCGACGAAGTGAAGTCCGGTGACAGTTTAGTGACGCTGTACACCTCTAAAAAGGATTCACTCGACGAAGCGGAGAAACTCTACCGCACAGCAATACAAATTGGCA
Organism: Selenomonadaceae bacterium; assembly: GCA_017484235.1. GTDB lineage: Bacteria > Bacillota > Negativicutes > Selenomonadales > Selenomonadaceae > Quinella. Next base: position 785 of record JAFUTM010000049.1, on the reverse strand, counting down.
ATAAAAAACCTCCGCAAAAACCACTGATTTATGCTCGCGTTGAACGAGGCAAAATCGAAAAATTTTAGACAGAGGTGATATAATTGTTTGTCTTAATTAATTTAGTTGGCATTGTTGTACTTCTGGCACTCGCCGTACTCTTCTCAAAAGATCGGAAATCAATCAACAGGCGTACCGTCGGAATACTTGTCGTGCTCAATTTTTTGTTGGCTGGTTTTTAACTTCATTTCCAATCGGGCGTGAGTTAATAGTATCCGCCGTAGCAGCGTTCACTGCAATCGTCAACGTTTCATTTGAAGGCATTGCCTTTGCACTACCGAATTGGGTCAATGTGCCACAAATGAATTTTATCACGGCCGCTCTTCTGCCGCTGCTGATGATTGTGCCGCTTTTTGATACCTTAACCTACATTGGAATTTTTCCATTCATTATAAAGTGGATTGGGCAGGCTCTAAGTTATTTGACACGTGTGCCTAAATTTGAATCATTCTATGCAATTGAGATGATGTTTCTTGGAAATAGTGACGCCGTTGCCGTTTCAAGTCTTCAACTTCAAAAGATGAAACCGGAACGCTGTATAACTATTGCGATGATGTCAATGAGCTGTGTATCGGCAGCACTTATCGGTGCATATATCCAAATGATGCCCGCTGAGTTCGTGCTGACGGCAATTCCACTCAATGTCATTTATGCCCTGCTCATTGCACACATTCTGCAGCCTACACCAGTGCCACCTGAAGAGGATACAATTGTATCGCTTGAGGGCGTTGAGGAAAAGCTGCCTT
>JAFUTM010000448.1 GCA_017484235.1 Selenomonadaceae bacterium | reverse complement strand
TTGTTATGGACGCTGGTGCTGAAGACTTTGAGGCAGATGATGATGTATTTGAAATATCTGCTGCGCCGGAAGAATTTAACACTATTGAGGCGGCATTGGCTGAAAGGGGTATTGAAACTGCGTCTGCTGAGATAACTATGGTTCCCGATACGACCGTCAAGCTTACTGGTTCAGATGCTGAGAAGATGCAGAAGCTGCTCGATGCACTTGATGAAGATGACGACGTTCAAAACGTTTATGGCAACTATGAGTTTGATGAAGGTTAATTTTGTTCTTCTCTCATTGTGTTATCACTAAGTTAAATTTTTTTTTAATTAGAGCCTTCTTTCTTTTGAAAGAAAGAAGCAAAGAAACAGTCCGCTTGTGCCGACATCACGTCGACAAGCGCGGACGCGCCTCACATCACGTTCGGCGATTTTTGAGAACGGTTTAATACATAAGGTAATTTTGAAATTATATAATTGGAGCAGTCAACAGATTGCTCTTTTTTGTTAAGGTAGTGGTTTTTATATGGATATAGATATTACGGCTTATTTGATAATAGGTCCAGAAAATACAATGGGCAGGCCGGTTGAAAGCATTGTCGAAGATGCAATTAAAGCAGGTTTTACTTGTGTGCAGATAAGGTCTAAAATTGCCTCTGTTCGTGAACTTATTAACTGTGCCGCTCGTTGTGCTGATAAAATAGATGAATTGAAAATGAGCGATAAAGTTGCACTGCTCATTAATGACCGGCTGGACGTTGCTTTGGCGGCAAGAATGAACGGCGTTAAAGTCGACGGTGTGCACGTTGGTCAAGATGATATACCCGTTGAGGTCTGCAGGAAATATCTCGGCGATAACGCGATAGTTGGACTTTCTGCCCGTCGAAATGATTTGTTTGATTACGTTAAGACGAATGATTTTAGCAATATAAATTACTTTGGCATAGGGCCGCTTCATAAAACCACGAGCAAGCCTGACGCCGGTCGGCTCAGTGACGGCTCTATGATCACACGCAGTTTTGATGAATTGAGTGAGCTGGCAAAGATCACACCTGTGCCAATAGTAGTTGGCGGCGGCGTTACAGTTGAAGATATACCTAGTCTGGCTCGGACAGGCGCAGGCGGCTTTTTTGTTATATCCTCAGTGTGCAGTGCCGCTAATCCTTACCTTGCTGCTAAGGAGTTAATCGAATGTTGGAAATCGAATCGTTCAAAATGATAATTTATGATAAAAACAAATGTATTTTGTGTGGTGCCTGTGCTGCTGAATCAGAATACAATGGCATAAGAATAATCAAAAACAAAATTATAATAGATGAAGAGGCTGCTGAAGATTGGGAAAATATAATTACAATTTGTCCGGTTGGTGCAATTAATTGGAACAAAACTGCAGGTGATAAAAATTGTCAATCGAGCTGCGAAATATAAGTTACACATATATGAAAAAAACGCCGTTTGAAAAGACGGCACTTTTTGATATAAACCTTACCATTAATGAAGGCGAATTTATTGCAATTGCCGGACACACGGGCAGCGGTAAATCCACTTTGATTCAAATAATGGCTGGCTTAATTAAATCTGAAATTGGAGAGGTCATTGTCGACGGTGTTAATCTAAATTCTAAAGATAAATCTGCCGTGCGCGGTGCCAGATTAAAAATTGGAATCGTCTTTCAATATCCAGAAAGCCAGCTTTTTGAAGAAACGGTTATCAAAGATATTGCCTTTGCTCCAACGAACATCAACCTTGACGAAGCCGAAATTAATCAACGCGTTGTTGAGGCAATGAAGTTAGTTGGATTATCTTATGATGAATTAAAAGATGTGTCGCCTTTCAATTTGAGCGGCGGTCAACAGCGGCGTGTGGCAATTGCCGGCGTGCTCGCAATGCGTCCAAAATATTTAATACTTGATGAACCAACTGCTGGACTTGATCCGCAATCACATAAAGCGATGATGCAAAATATTAAAATACTGCACGACAAACATCATATGACAATAATTTTAGTTTCACATAATATGGACGATATTGCACAATTCGCTAATCGAATGATTGTACTAAGTCAAGGTCGTGTTATAATGGACGACACGCCGCGCAAGATATTCAATAACTCAGATATTTTAAAAGCTGCCGGTCTTGCCGCACCTTCCGTAACACAATTTTTGACTGCATTAAAAGCAAATGGCCTCAACATAACAACACAGGCTTTAACAA
>JAFUTM010000447.1 GCA_017484235.1 Selenomonadaceae bacterium | reverse complement strand
TCATTTTGTTTTATTCTCTTTTATTAGTGTTCTACTTTTTCTTGTTGTCTAAGGAATTAAGGATTAAAAGGAGATTTTCGAGTTCCTTGTCTCCTAAACTCCTTAGACATTATTCAATCCTACGATCCAAATAAATGGGGCAAGCCTGTCAGCGCGTTGCTTGGTGCATTTACGGCACAAAAGAGCTTTGGTATTGCAGCTATCGGCGGCAAAGACTCAATGAGCGGTACATTTGAAGATTTAAACGTTCCGCCGACTCTCGTATCCTTTGCTATGGCGGTCGTTGACGCTGATAAAGTTATTTCGCCGGAGTTTAAAGCTGTTAATCATAAAGTATATTTGATCGCGTGCCCGCGTGATAGATATGGCGTGCCGCTCTTCAAAGAACTTAAGACTAATTTTATAAATGTACACAATTTGATAGAAGAAGGTAAAATCATTTCGGCGTCAACTCTTGGTCGTGGCGGTATTGCAGCTTCTATTTCTAAGATGGCGATTGGAAATGATATTGGCTTCCAATTTAATCCAATGAAGTGCTCAGTTGACGCATTTTTTACCTGTCGTTATGGTTCAATGGTTGTGGAAGCTGCCGATAATGTGGACTTATCCGAGTTTAAATCTTTCATAGAAATAGGTGTAACAATTCCTGAGCCGCATATCGTTTTTAATGACATTGAAATTTCAATTGATGATATTAAGACGGCGTATTTATCGCCATTGGAAAAAATCTTTCCAACGAAGAAAACTAATTTAGATAATAAATGTGAGTCTGTTCAATCTATAGTCAAAGATTCTTCCAATCACGCTGCCCACTCGACTAAACATTCTGCGAGTAAACCGAAAATATTTATACCAGTATTTCCTGGCACTAATTGCGAGTATGACAGTGCTAAGGCGTGGCGTGAGGCAGGTGGCGAACCGGAAGTGTTGGTTATTCGCAATCTTACGCCGTCGGCAGTTGAAGAAAGTGTTGCGGCAATAGTTAAAGGCATTAATGATTCACAGATTATTATGCTGCCTGGCGGTTTCAGTGGTGGTGATGAACCAGACGGTTCCGGTAAATTTATTGCGGCGATGTTCAGACAACCGGAAATTTCTGACGCTGTTATGAATCTTCTAAACAACCGTGACGGCTTGATGTTGGGTATCTGCAATGGTTTTCAAGCTCTAATAAAACTTGGACTGTTGCCTTATGGAGAGATTAGACCACTTAAAGATGATGATCCAACCTTGACTCACAATTCACTGGGACGGCACGTATCCTGTATGGTCAATACTCGTATTGCCAATAATAATTCACCGTGGCTCTCCAATTATAAAGTTGGAGATATACATACTATTGCCGTCTCACACGGTGAAGGCCGATTTGTTGCGAGTGCTGATTGGATTAAACGCCTTGCCGACAATGGACAGATTGCAACTCAGTATGTTGACAACAACAATCAACCAACTATGGAGCTTCCATATAATCCAAATGGTTCAGTTGCTGCGATTGAAGGTATTACAAGTATAGATGGCCGCATTTTCGGTAAGATGGGTCATAGTGAGCGTCGCGGTGATAATCTTTATAAAAACATCACCGGTAATAAAAATCAGCAGCTTTTTGAATCGGGCGTTCATTATTTTAAATGAGGTGAACTTTTTTGGAAATGCTGGAAAATTTGGTGTATGATGAAACTCAATACATAGGTGAGCTAGACTATGAATTAATTGGAGGTGAAAAATTTTTTATGGCGGCAGCCGCACCAAGAATCTCTCACGGAATTATTGTTATGAGATTAGGCACGATATTCACACGATATATAGATGAAAAAAAAATTACAGCATTTGTAGTAGGCGATAATGTAGATTTATATTTATCAAATGACTATCATTTCAGGCCAGATTTGTGCGTTATCTTAAATCCTAAGCTCATTGAAAATGATAAATATATTGATGGTGTGCCGGATTTAGTTGTCGAAGTGCTTTCACAGTCGACGATGAAACGCGATATTGGAATTAAAAAGAATCTTTACGAAAAACACGGTGTTAAAGAATATTGGATTGTCGATCCGTGGTCTAAGCGCATTGAAGTTTATCACCTTATTAATGAAAGATATGAACTTGATGACATCTACAGTGCCTGTTCCGCAGAAGAACTTGATAAACTTAAAGACGAAGATCGGGCGGCAATTAAAACTGATATTAAGGTATCAATCTTTGATGATTTAATTGTCGATGTACGTGATATTTTTAAATGGTGGATTTAACTTATGAGCATTAATTATTTTAAGTGAGGAGAATTTTTTTGGAAATGCCGGAAAATCTGGCGTATGATTATGACCAGTATGAAGATGAACCAGACTACGAATTAATTGG
>JAFUTM010000446.1 GCA_017484235.1 Selenomonadaceae bacterium | reverse complement strand
GTCCAGAATTTTTGAGTTCATTTATAAAAGCTTCCACCTTACGAACGGACAAGCCCTCAGAGAGAATCATTTCAGCTGCCTGCACTTGTATAACTTCATTTTCGATTGCCAGAAGTGGACGCGCCTGCCCAAGTGTTAAAAGTCCTTTGGCAATTAATGCCCGCACCGTCGGAGATAATTTCAAAAGGCGCATTATATTAGATATATGTGAACGGCTTCGACCAATTTTAGCTGCAACGACTTCCTGCGTGTGACCGAATTCTTTTATTAATCTGTCATAGGCTTGAGCTTCTTCAATTACATTTAAGTTTTCGCGCTGAACGTTTTCTATAATGGAGATTTCGCTCATCTGCGCATCGGTATACTCACGAATTATGGCAGGTATATTTTCAAGTCCGACTATCTTTGAAGCACGAAGTCGGCGCTCTCCGGCAATCAATTCATATCCGCTATCTATTTTGCGGACAATTATCGGTTGTAAAATTCCATATGATTTTATTGATTCGGCTAACTCATTTAAAGCGTTTGCATCAAATTCCCGTCTAGGCTGATAACGATTAGGCTGGATTAATGACACTTGTATATCGTGAACGGTATCTTGAGGCTGTATTTGAGAATATTGCGACTGTGTCTGAGGCAGCAATGCACTTAGTCCTCGACCCAAGCCGCCTTTTTTATTTGCCATTTTATTAATCATCTCCATAATAATGTTTAATAGCTAATTTAATGGCTAATATAAATATTCAATTGTTTCGATTTAAAATTTCCTCAGCAAGTTTTAAATAAATTTCAGCACTTTTAGATTTTTTGTCATAAGCAATAATCGGCATACCATATGAAGGAGCTTCAGCAAGACGAACACTGCGCGGAACCAGCGTATCATAAACAAGGTACCCATAATGCTGGCGTACATCTTCAACAATCTGCTGCGACAAATTAGTACGTGAATCATACATCGTCATAATTATACCTTCAATTGCCAAAAGTGGATTAAGGCTGCTCTTTACGCTGTCAATGGTGTTGAGAAGCTGCGTCATTCCTTCGAGTGCGTAAAACTCACATTGTATTGGAATGATGATTGAGTTGGCTGCGGTAAGTGAGTTAATCGTCAACAAACCCAGCGAAGGCGGGCAGTCAATTAAAATATAATCGTAATCATTGCGCAGCTGGTCGAGTGCATTGCGAAGCCTGCTCTCGCGTGCCATTGCCACAACCAGCTCCACTTCTGCGCCAGCAAGATTTATGTTAGCTGGCAGAACAGTGACGCCATAATTTGTCATTTGAAGTGCATATTTTGGATCAGTTCCATCAATTAAAACGTTGTATATTGTCTTTGCTACAGTTGACTTATTGATGCCAAGTCCACTGGTCGCGTTGCCCTGTGGATCACAGTCAATCAGCAGCACTTTCTTATTATAGGATGCAAGAGACGCGCTTAAATTTACCGTTGTAGTGGTTTTTCCAACACCGCCTTTTTGATTGGCGATTGCTATTATTTTAGCCACCAAGTAAACCTTCTTTCGTTTATCATTTATTTATACTTCAATGCGATTTTATCAAAAAATCGTTAATGTGTCAAAATATTGAACTTCCCACCGCTAAAGAAGCGGTGGATTCATGAGAAGTTTGCTATATTAGCCTTATTCTCAAAGGCACGTCCAAAGTGACCCTACACTGTCACCCGAAGGCTCTCAGCTTACTTTTCCTCAATATGTTTGCTGCCCCATTTACATCGGCATTTATGATTCTTCCTTCTTTTGAGCGATACAAACCGCGATAGATTCTTCTGCCACTGAAGTTGTATTTTTCCTGACTGTTCGCTTGATATACAGGTATTTTGTCGAAATCCAAGAAGCTGGCTTTACTTGTGTAACTTTCTTCTCGCTCCATATATTTCATTGAATACCTCTCACACAAGCATTTTAGTTGACTTCTCAACTTTCCATAACTCACTTGTACGAATTGTTGATTCGTATTCTTGCCCAAGTCTATTTCTCTCTTAAAATCTGAATTGTAACCGCAAACTATGGTACCTATATCATTTTCTATGCAATAGTTGACAATGCACCTCGCAGCCATTTTCAGATAGTCTTCTACTCTGTTGTTACGTCTCATTGTGATTCTTTGC
>JAFUTM010000445.1 GCA_017484235.1 Selenomonadaceae bacterium | reverse complement strand
TAGTATTCTTTATTCCAGTGTTACGGTTAGAGAGTATTGTAAAGTTGGTAAAAATTGCGTCATTCACAGTAGTGCGGTTATTGGCTCAGATGGTTTTGGATTTACAACTAAAGACGGTGTACATACAAAAGTGCCACAAGTCGGCAATGTTGTGGTTGAAGATGATGTGGAAATTGGTGCTCACGTCGGTATTGATCGCGCAGCGATGGGCTCAACTGTAATCGGTCACGGTACTAAGATTGACAATCTCGTTCATATCGGTCACAATTGCAAGATCGGCGCTAATTGCCTAATTGTTGCACAAACCGGTATATCCGGCTCAACGATAGTTGGTGACAATGTGACATTTGGCGGGCAGGTCGGCACAGTTGGTCACATTAAAATTGGCAGCAATTCAGTTTATGCTGCACGTTCCGGTATTTCTAAAAATATGCCGGACGGTGTATTTTGTGCAGGCTTTCCAATCCAGTCTCACGCTGATTGGCTCAAGACACAGGCCGCAATAAAGATGCTGCCCGATTTATTTAAAAAAGTTAAACTTCTTGAAGCTGAGCTGCATAAAAAATCTAATTAATCGAAATTTATATTACTCTCATAATCATATTAAAAGTTGAAAACTATAAACGGAGGCGATAATGTGTTAAAGGGCAGAGATTTATTGTCGATTCACGAATTAAGCGTTGACGAAGTTGAAATGATATTAAACTTTGCGGCCGAATTAAAAGCTATGCAAAAATCTGGCGTTCCTCATAAAATTTTAGAAGGTAAAACACTCGGTATGATTTTCGAAAAATCATCAACACGTACGCGCGTGTCGTTTGAAGTTGGAATGTACCAGCTTGGCGGCAATGCACTGTTTTTATCTAATCGTGACCTACAACTTGGACGCGGCGAACCGATTAAAGATACAGCGCGTGTTTTATCTCGTTATCTCGACGGCATAATGATTCGTACTTATGGTCACGACAGAGTGGTTGAACTTGCCAAATACGCTGATATTCCAATTATCAATGGATTAACAGATTTGCTGCATCCTTGTCAAGTATTAACGGATTTATTGACGATTCGTGAACATAAAGGCAAAAATCTCAAAAATTTAAAGATGGCCTACGTCGGCGACGGAAACAATATGACTAATTCTTATATGTACGGTGCAGCAAAGGTCGGTATGGCACTTACAGTTGCAACACCAGCAAATTATAAGCCAAACAATGAGGTATTTAATAACGCCATTGAAGATGCTAAACAGACTGGCGCATCAATTAATTGGGTGGAAGATCCACTTGAGGCTGTCAAAGACGCTGACATTATCGCAACCGACACGTGGGCAAGTATGGGCCAAGAGGCTGAACACGATGAACGCAAGAAAATTTTTGCTCCTTATCAGGTCAATGGTGCACTGTTGAGTCACGCTGACAAACGTGCTATTGTTATGCATTGTTTGCCAGCTTATCGTGGTGAAGAAATTACCGAAGAAGTTTTTGAAGCTAACGCAAATGTAATATTTGACGAAGCTGAGAATCGTCTGCACACTCAAAAGGCAATTATGGCACTGACTATGGCTGATTAAATCTGTTAAATGTGAGTGGTGATTTTGACTAAAAATTTAAAGCAGCGCATAATTGAGATAGATATATTTCGAGGACTGGCAATAATTACTATGATTATAGTCGATGCGCCGCCGGATTTTGAAGTCATATATCCAATCTTAACTCATTCATCTTGGCAAGGAT
>JAFUTM010000444.1 GCA_017484235.1 Selenomonadaceae bacterium | reverse complement strand
CAAGCCTCTCAGCTTCGTCTAACGATACAGCTAGAGGAAGCAACAGCAGCTTCGGCCAAACAAAGAATTTGGTCGCTCAAAAGCGTTTCAAATATAAAAAAATTCAACTTAGTCATTAACATACAAAAGATAAATAATCTTTATTGCATATAACATATAATTTTATCAAAAACTTTTATTTTGCGGACTTATTTGTTCTTAAAAATAAAAGTTTTTTGTTGCCTTTTTATTCAAATTTTGTTATTATTTAGACAACAAATTAATTAAGGTGGTGTTTCCGTTGAACAATTAAAATGGTCGGTTAATTTATTGCAGCTTCGTGACAAGGGAGGCGTCCACAATGGCTGTGAATGGAATCTATACAATGAATCGGAGTTCTGCCGAAAACACTGCACAATATAATTTCAATCGCTTTACAAATAATGTAATGATGGATAATATGGATCGAATGAACGACACTCAAAAATTTATTTCTGAGGAACTCCGCGATCGCTTAAAAGATAAAAACAAAAATGATGATGACGGAATTAATTTTAATCTCTACACAAAGGAAGATGAAAATAATCCTGAAAATAAAAATAAAGCTGAGGACCGGTCACAGCATCATCACGTTATTTTAAATCCAGGTTCTTCAATGCTTAAAGCACCAGGCCGCACTTCTTCGCCGGCGGAGTGTCAGACCTGCGCTAATCGAAAATATCAGGACGGTTCAAATGAAAATGATGTTTCATTTAAAACGCCGACACATATCGCTCCATCAATTGCGGCAAGCGTTATTCTTGGCCACGAGCACGAACACGTTGCCAACGCTTACGAAAAAGAGCACAACAGCAATAATTTAGATCATAATCATAATCATACTCACGCCCACGTCGACAGTGCTTCGGTTCATCTTAAAACCGATATCTGTCCAGAATGTGGCAGAGTCTATTTCTCTGGCGGTGTAACCAACACGGTTATTTCATATATTGATGATGAGCAGTATGAAAAAAAATCTTATAAGCCCTATATATTAGTGCCGTCAAACTATAAAGATAAATTAAATGATGATGAGTCTTTGCAGTCGCTTCTAAATTCAACAGGCGCGGAAATTAAATATTTTGAAGACGTAAATAATGATAACAATAAAGATGAGACAAATATATATGTTCCTCTGACACTTAAAGATAAGTTGTCTCGTGAAGAATATATTCAATTTATCGAGGAGACAACTAATCTAAAGCTCAGATTTTATGATAGTCCGGCAGATGAAGATAAAAATAAGCAACGCTATCAGCCTTACGAAATTTTTGGCGATTATAATAATAATTACAATTACCGATACAATCAAGGCGTCAATCTCGATATGAACTATTAATAATTAGGAATGCTGAATGAGGAATTATGAATGGGAGAGAATAAATTAATTCCTCATTCCTAATTTATAATTCCTCATTAATAAAGGGTGGTAGGTTTGGATAAAGCAAGGGCTGCGGCAATTCAGGTTGTATTTGAGGTCAACGAACGCGATGCATATTCTAATATTGCGTTGGCAAACATTTTGCGCAATAAAAAACTCAGCGATATTGATCGCCGATTCTGCACGGAATTAGTTTACGGCACGGTAAAGGCTGGCCAGTCTATAGATTGGATTATTGAAAAATATGTTACTCGATCTTTAAAGCAGATTGACCCTAAAATTTTAGCCATTCTTCGCGTCGGAATGTATCAGATTTTTTTTCTGGATCGCGTTCCCAATTCTGCTGTAGTCAATGAATCAGTGGAAATTGCTAAAAAAATCAGCGTAGGTGCCTCTAAGTTTGTAAATGCTGTTCTGAGGTCCGCTGTGCGTGAACCAAATAAGGCAAAATTTCCCTCAAATGACAGTGCAGAATCCATAGCTTTATCAATGTACCACCCTTTGTGGCTTGTCAAGCGCTGGATTGAACAATTTGGCATTAACGAGACCAAAAACATCTGTGCCGCTGACAATGAACAGCCGCCGCTCACTTTACGTGTAAATTTGTTAAAGACGACTAAAGATGAGGTCCTTAAAGTTTTGGAGGAACGCGGCGTTAAAGCTGAATCATCTAAACACGCTGCCGAAGCTGTAGTTTGCCGAAACTTAGGCGCCCTTGATGATTTTGATTTATTGAAAAAAGGTTTTTGTCAAGTGCAAGATGAAAGCTCGATGATTGCCACGCATATGCTTGCACCTCAACCTGGAGAATTTATAATTGACTGCTGCGCGGCACCTGGCGGCAAAGCGACGCATATTGCGGAAATGATGAACAATACCGGCCGCGTCGTTGCCATTGATATTTATGACCATAAAATTAAGCAGATTAAAGACAATGCCACTCGACTTGGCATTAAAATTATTGAGCCGCTGCTCCTTGACGCGACAACAGTTGGCGATAAATTTAATGGCGTTGCAGATAGAGTTTTAGTTGATGCGCCTTGCTCTGGTCTCGGCGTGCTTAGACGTAAGGCGGACTTACGTTGGAAGAAGAAGCCGGACGAGCTAGCGGCCCTTCCTAAACTTCAACTTAAAATATTAAAAAGTGCAGCTAAATCTGTAAAGGTGGGCGGTGTTTTGCTTTACAGTACCTGCACTTTGGAAAAAGCGGAAAATATATTTGTCGTAAATAAATTTTTACAATCTAATAAGCAATTTGAGCTTGAAAGCGATAAAATGTTATTGCCGCACGTTGATCATACAGACGGATTTTTTATCGCTAAGATGAAACGGATAAGTTAATTTTTACGTTAATAAATGTCTGCCGATAGTTGACCTGAGCAGTTTAATATGACTATTTATATTGTTGGTGCTGTTCTCAGTTAGCGTTATTACGGCCGCATTGGGGCTGATTTCATTAATTTCCTTATCGTAGACGGGCGTAACTTCGTCAATTTCTTTATCGGATTGACCATTGATTATATAAAGACCGGTAATTTTATCTGAAATGTTGATTGGTGACAATGAAAACAGATACTTAAAAACCAATTCAGCAATTTCATATTTTTTTATTGTTTCAACCGTCGAAAACTTCGCATCAATAATAATATACTTTGCTTCGTTGGAATCCAGCGTTTCAATTTTAATCACATAATCCGGCTTATAATAATCGCCGCCGCTTATATAATCATAAGGCAGATCCGGCGTTGGAAATTTTAGCGTATTATTGCGATAAAGCCCGATGTTATGTATTCTATAGTCGTTCCTTTCGCCATTATAAATTTTTGGCTGATAATAAATGGAAACTTTGGTATTGTCAGCAGAAAAAGTATAAACGTTGCTGCCCTTTGTAAATTTATATCGGCTGTCTTTTAGATAATTAATCAGCTTCAGCAGCACATACATTTCATAGAGCGTGCCGATCTTCATAAAGGACAACATATATTTTTCTTCATCAAGGTTAAATGCACCTAAATCAAACCATTCTGCAATACAATCATAAATCTGCTTGTAATTTGGAACGGATAAAAACACAATAGTCGGTCTTGGCGGTGAAGATATTCTTTTTCCCTTAAAGTTATATATACCATAATAACTTGACAGAAGCGCGGCGTATTGGTTTTCAAGCTGCAGTAAATCAGATAATGTATTATTGTTAAAGTTATCGGTTATTATAGAATACATAAAGAATTTTGAAGATATGTAACTGTCAATATCCTCTGGTGTTTTGGGAATGTTGGCCATCAATTTTTTTATTTCCACAATCATATTTCGTATCTCAATGTAGAGTGTGAAAATAAAATCCACAATGGTGTGATTTTCGACGGTATCATAAGACGTGACATTATTATTTATTAATGTTTTATCCGGCTGATAATTATATTTGCCGATTCGTACACCTGCGGAGAAACTGCTTTTATGCAGCTGATCAGGGTGCTGAGCTATAAATTTTATGGTGTTTGCCGAAAAATGCTGCAGTTTCTCAAATTGATCTACTCGTTCCGACTGAACCGTTTTAAATCGGCTGTTAGTTTTAAAGTAGGCATAATTTGAGGTTAATGTATGGCTGATTTTTCTGAGCAGAATTAAACGACTCTCAATTGATTTCTGATTACTGTTTTTTAAGTTAAAACGATTTTTGTTTATCATACTTTTATTATCAGTTATCAGATCGTTATACTTGTAAACATAAGCTGCAATACGCTGAACCGACTTGTTTTGCAGCTCATTTTTACGCATCATAACAGACATATAATCCGTATCTAAAGCATAATAGTTGCCGTCATAATAAAACTTAACTGTCAGTTTAACATAGCCATAAAATTCCATAAACGGTTTGCCCGATATCTGAAATGTGCCGTCAATAGAATTATACATTGTTTCAACAAAAGAATCATTAACCAGTAATTGAAAGTGATGTACATTATGCGGCTGTTCAGTCTGTAATCTTCCGCTGTAGGTTATGTTGCCGAAAACTTTAGCATCGATTAGATGTGCATTTTCTGCGGCGATTGGCTCCGAATTATACGGATACAAATTTAATTTCAGTTCTTCTCGCTTAAATGGCAAAAGGTATAAAACAAACTCTTCCATTTCGTACCTCAATCAAAATATTGATAGTAGAACATATTATTATTTCCTTTATTGATAATCTCGTTTAAAATATCAGAAGATAAAATGAGATTGTTCCTGTCGCAGATATTTTTAAGTTCGTTCAGCATTTCGCCGAATTGTTGACCACTCGCATTGATATTGGGCAGAATTTTTTGAGCAATAGCATAATCCAATGCAGAAATGGAAGCGTCAATGTTATTTTGAGTGTCGTACTCAAAAATAGACTCTGCAACGGACCAGTAACGCTTGATCACAAGCTCCGTGCGCGGGCTTATATGTATATGAAGATCATCTTTGAGTGATTTTAAAACTTTATCATAAACATCTCCGGCCACACCGGAAATTTTAATTTCTTCGTTTATGTTACAATTAAAAGTTTCGTTGAGTGACTGCCAGGAAATTATTTTTACATCGTCAAAGTCGAGTTTTGTATTTTTAAGTTTATCAGATTCCACAGTCGGCAGCTTAATTACAAAGGCGCGGTCAATTAGGCGAGGTGACAGCGATTCAGTTGTATGGTCGTTGTTTATCGTTGCCATAAAGCGCAGGAAGTCTGGAATTTTAAATTGATAGTCTTCGCCAAGATTAATGCTTATATTCGAGTTAATATCGTCGCAAACATTCATAAAGTCTGCCCAGTAATATTCCATTGGACTGAGATTAGCTTCATCTAATAAAATGATATATGGTAAATTGATTATGCCATCTTTAATCTCGCCATTCATAATATTAAATGCGTCAAACAACTGACGATTGCTTCGATCGAACTGTTTTGTAAGAGGATTATAATATCCGATAAAATCGCGTTTACTCGTCCAGCCGCGCTCCACTGAAACTGATATGAAGCGGTTGGAATTTACTTTATCATTTGGATTCTGCAGTTTGTTTAATCCGAGTACGTGAGCGGCAATGTTGCATATAGAAGTTTTTCCAATGCCAGGCTTGCCGGAAAACACAGTTAAAAAGTTTTGCACAATACAAGTAAAGATATTGAGTATCATATTTTTATTATACGAAGGTCTATACTTTTGAACTTGTGTACAGAGGTAATCAATGAGAGTGTCTTTATCTAAAGTTTCGGGCACAGATTTCATGTGTCTAATAATCTCAGCATAATTTCTAATTTGTTCATCATTCTCATAAGCTGCCGCCGCTTTCAGCATACGGCTTGACAACATTCCGTCAAATGAAAGTTCGACCAGCTTTTCAGTTTTATTTTTGACGATATTATCAAGACGGCTTTCCACTTCACTGACTTCACGATCCAGCTTATTTTTCAGCCATTCATTATGTTTAATGTCTTCCTCCAAATTTTTTAAGTGATCTTCAATAGATTTAACTTTGTTGGCAGTACTTAGTTGTTCATTCAGTTCATTGAGTTTATTTTGAGCCTCATTAATGTCATTGATAATCTTTTCATAGTCTTTAGAGTATTTTTCAGCGGTTTTATCGTGTTCGATTTCAGTTTGTTGGCGAACGTGTGATAATTCATTTTCCAGATTTTGTAATTCAGCGTTCTTTTCTTCGATTTTGTTGTCAATGATTTTAACCTTTTGAATTTGCCTCATAAAATCCGGCTCGTTAGCCAGCATTTTTATTATTTTGTTAAATTCATCTGGATATTTTAAAATTAAGCCGGCAGCTAACTTAGAGATGTTTTTAAAGGTAGTATCCATTTTCTGTTTATCAGTCATTATGAGCTGCAGTTTTTTGAGCCGCGTCTTTTTAATTTCAGGCGGAATATCCTTTCCAATTACATATTTATCATAATTGGCCGTATCGGAATCGAGGTGCTTTTTAAAAACAGTTAAAAGCTCATCGTCAGATATAGTATCGATCCATTCCCTATTTTCGAGTTTAATTTTGACATATGTTTGACTGTCTCTATTATCATTAAATAAAAAAGATTCAGTTGATTCGATAGAAAACTCAGAGATTAAATACTTATCAGTTTCACTGCGGACATTAACTATAGGCTGTCTATCGCCATTCATCGTGATTTTAAAAGGACCGATAGCCTTTTCATTGGATAATTCCAGCAAGACCATTAATCCGTCATATACATCATCATTATTTATTACAACTATAGGATTATTGCGGTAATCGCCGATCACATCTTCTGCATTGATCAAACGATAATGACTCACATAGTCCATTGAGTGCAGTTTGTTTTCATTTATGAGT
>JAFUTM010000443.1 GCA_017484235.1 Selenomonadaceae bacterium | reverse complement strand
GTCAGCTAAAATGCTTGTGTGAGAGGTATTCGATGAAATATGTAGAGCAAGAAGAATCATATACATCAAAGGCGAGTTTTTTGGATTTGGACAAAATACCAGTATATCAAGCAGACAGTCAAGAAAAATACAACTTTAGTGGCAGGAGAATCTATCGCGGATTGTATCGCTCAAAAGATGGAAAAATCATAAATGCCGACGTAAATGGAGCAGCAAACATCTTGAGGAAAAGTAAGCAGAGACTCAATCAAGAGCGACTGTGTAGAGGGTTTTTGGACAACCCTTTGAGAATAAGGCTAATATAGCAAACTTCTCATGAATCCACCGCTTCAGATAGCGGCGGGAAGTTCAATTTTGATTTGACAAGTAATTTGACACATAATAAATATAAATGATTCATAAGAATAAACAATTATTTTATCTTGACTTTGAATAAAATCTCTGGTATATTTGACACAGTGATAAATTTTTTGATATTTTTGATAAATTATAAATGAATTACGAAAAAGTTTAGTTTCTTTGATACATCATTATTTGGGAAGAGGAGGATTTGGGTATGTTAAAAAGTATAGCGGTAATGACTTCAGGTGGAGATAGTCCTGGTATGAACGCAGCAGTACGTGCTGTTACGCGTACCGCACTGCACGCAGGCGTAAAAGTTTGGGGAATTCGTGGTGGATATCACGGTTTACTTGACGAAGAAATGTTTGAGATGCAGTCTAAAGATGTTAGTGATATAATTCAACGTGGCGGAACATTTCTTGGTACAGCTCGCTGCAAACGTTTTGCGACACCTGAAGGCAGAATGCTCGGCTATAAAAATTTAGTTGATCGCGGTATTCAAGGTCTTGTTGTTGTCGGTGGTGACGGTAGTCTGCGCGGCGCATCAATTTTCAGTAAAGAGACAGGTATACCAATTGTTGGTCTGCCAGGCACTATTGATAATGACGTTTGGGGCAGTGAGTATACAATTGGCTGTGATACAGCAGCTAATACAATAATTGATGCAATTAACAAATTACGTGATACAGCTTCAGCCCATCGCCGTGTTATCGTCCTCGAAGTTATGGGCAGAAACAGCGGTTATCTTGCAATGGTCGCTGGTATTTCCGGCGGTGCTGAATATATTCTTGTACCGGAAGAAGAATATGACATTGATGAAATCTGCGACGATATGAAAGAAGCCTATGAAAAAGGCAAACGTTATATTCTCGTTGTCGTTGCAGAAGGTGCCGGCAAAGGCTACGACATCGGCAAGCAGATTGCAGAAAAAACCGGACTTGACACGCGCGTATCAAAACTTGGTCATATTCAGCGCGGCGGCTCACCTACTGTTATTGACCGTGTTAATGCAAGTCGTCTCGGCGAAAATGCAGCGCTGGCAATCATCTCTGGTCTGTCTGATATTGTCTTCGGATTTAATCGCGGTCACGTAGTTTCTATTAACCTTCACGACGCTGTAAACAATAAGAAAAAACTGAATCCTGAGTTTATGCGTCTTGCAAAAGTGCTAGCGTAATGTGTTTAATTATAAATTAGTGTTGTAATTCAAATGAAAAGAGACTGTCATTATTATTATGGCAGTCTCTTTTACATTATTATGTATTATACCGATTGTTTATATTCTTCGGCGTGAAATTTTCTAAGTTCCTTTCGTGTCATAAAAAATGCGATAGATAATGGAATACAGGCACCAATCCAGGCTAATGGATTAGATAAACACGCGCCGATATATCCGAACATATCGACCAAAAAGATTGCGGCAATTACCCTCATAATGAGTTCCATAGCACCTGCAATTGTTGGCACAACACTTTGTCCTAATCCTTGAAGTGTACATCTGAATATAAACAACAAAGACAGAATCCAGTAGCAGACGCCATTAATTACTAAAAATGTCTGGCCATATTCGATAATCTGTTCCTGGCCTTCTCCAACGAACATATACATTATATCCGCGCCGAAAAGAATATTAAATATTGCAACAGCAATACTGAAAGAACAGGACATATAGATACATTTTTTAACACCTTCAGCAATTCTGGCAAATTTCCGCGCACCAAAATTTTGTGCAGTGTAAGCGGCAATCGCTATGCCGAAAGACATCATGGGCATTACGGCAATTCCGTCAACTCTATGTGCCGCAGCATAAGCAGCAACGGCAGTTGCGCCGAGATTGTTTAAAGCAAATTGAAGAACGACTGCACCAATTGCAATAATGGACGACTGGAAGCCCATAGGCAGACCAATTCTAATATGCTGCCATACGATTTCTTTAGTCAGCCTCCAATCTTCACGGTGCGTGTGGAGAATAGGAACACGCTTTTTTATATACATAAAGCAAATTATATTGCCGGTTATTAATGCAAATATAGTTGCCATTGCCGCACCAGGTATGCCGGCGTTTAAAACGATTATTGCTATTGGTTCAAGTATAATATTAATGCAAAGCGTTACAGCCTGAATGATAGTCGGCATTTTGCTGTCACCAAGTGCGCGAATTAAATTTGACTGCATTTGAATCATAACGAAGGCACTCATTCCACCATATATTATTACTATAAATGAATATGCGCCGTCAATAATTTCTGGCGGAGTTTCCATAAGCTCCAGCAACTCACGACAGAAGAACACGCCAATAAAGCTTAATATTAACGCTGAGATCACTGATAAAATCGTACAGGCCGCTACACTTTTTCGGATTCCGGCTTCATCTTTTGCGCCAAAACGCTGGCCGGTGTAAATTGAAAAACCGCTTGTTAAGCCCATGACAAATCCAAGCATTAAAAACATCAATGGACCTGTACAACCGACGGCAGCAAGTGCATTTACACCTAAAAATCTGCCGACGATTAAAGTATCAATGAAGCCATACAACTGTTGAAAAATATTTCCGGCGAGAAGCGGCAATGTAAAAAAGAATATTAATCGAGCCGGTTCTCCTTCGGTCAAATCACGAACACTATTATCATTTGGTGGCATATATGAATCCTCGCATTGCAAAAATTTATTTACAGCTTATATTTATATACCTTAATAAAAAATTTTTGTCAATATATTTATCAAATATAATATGCAGGACAAATTTATTAAACACCGAATTAACCGATAATTAAAACTAAATAAAATAACATATAAATGGAGAGTACTATGAAACGAATAATAACAACTATGTTAATTGCCTTACAAATTTTAATTACACAGATAGATGTTTCGGCTGAAGAACTGGTTAAAGCTGCTCAGGTTGTCGAAAGAGGCAGCGGCAATCAATCGACAACCAAAGTAAATCACGTTCCGGTTTACAGGCAGGATAATACCAATGAATCTGAACAAAATACAGATAGTAAACAAGCTGACCAGGAGGCTAATTCAACTGGAACAGATAATTCAAATACAACTTCGTCTGAGCAGCAGACAAATGAAGATGATGTCACTGTATTTTCACCCTCAGTTGAAGTAGTGCCGATCGTTAAAGATAACGATTTACCAGATTACTCGGTGCCCGACATATCAACAGAACAATCTGTACCACCAAATCCAAAAGCACAACCTCAAATGGAAGAAGCAGAAGGTTTGGAATTTATTGTGGTACATCGAAATGGCATAATGGCCTTTGCAATGATAGCAGATCACGAAAAATATAAGTTGATGCCTGTGTTAGCTCGTGGACACGTTCCAGGCAGGTCAACCGTTAAACAAATGAGCAGCTCAAGCAACGCCATTGGAGCAATTAATGCAAGTTATTTTGCTTTAAGCGGCGATATATACGGCAACACGAAAATAAATGGCATTATTGCAGGCACAACATATTACACTCGGACTTCTATGGCGATAAATGCAGACGGCTCTATTTTTTTTGGTCGAACTAATTATAGCGGCAGATTAACATTTGCCGGTAAGACAATTCATATTGGCGGCGTAGATGTTGCACGTGGCGCGAACTCGGTAATTATTTATAACAAACATCAAGGCGAGACGACTGGCACAAACGATTACGGTACGGAATACGTGGTCATTAATGGAATCATAACTGAGGTTTACGTAAATAAAGGCAATAATAAAATACCGGAAAACGGATATATTATTAGTCTTCACGGCACTGCGACTGAACTATTTAAAAATGCTAAAGTCGGCGATAAAGTGATATTTGATGAATCATTGGAAGATGTGGACGGTGCAGGTGATTTTAATCGTGCGCTGCACGTTGTTGGTGCCGGTCCGCGTCTCGTAAAGAATGGTGCGTTATATGTCAATGTCGACGAAGAACAATTTCCAGCTGACATAAGAATTGGACGTGCACCGCGAACGGCGATCGGCGTTACGAAATACGGAGACTATATAATTGCGGTGGTTGATGGTCGTCAGGCACATAGTCGAGGCTGTACTTTACAGGAATGGGCCGAAATTTTACTTAATGACTTTGGAGCAGTAAATGCGATGAATCTAGACGGAGGCGGCAGTACTGAACTTGTTGTAAAAGGTGATTTGGTTAATTCACCAAGCGATGGACGCGAAAGACCTGTTGCTGACGCGCTTGTTATAATTCGTAATTAATAAGACTTGACGAAACTGAAATTAAAGTGTAAAATAAAAAAACAATAAATATTTAGGTTATATTGTATCTTTTATTATGTACTTTTATATTGGTAATATTTATATTATATTGATTTTTTAAGTGGGGTGAAAAATTTGCAAAGTTTGCTCAAAAAGTTCGTTTCAAAAATTTTATTATCAATGGCATTAATTATATTTATAATGATGCCAATGAAAACTTTTGCAATGCCGGAAATAATGACTCTGGATCAGGTACAAAAGGGAATGCACGGACTAGCGTATACTGTAATTGATTCATCTGGAGCAATAGAATCATTTGATATTGAAATAATAGGACTAATGAATAATGGTAAAGGCTCTAATAAGATGATAATGGCAAAGGCCTCAGGCGCGTTAATAGAGAAAACTGGCGGCGTACTGCAAGGTATGAGCGGCAGTCCGGTATATATAGACGGTAAATTAGTTGGCGCCTTGTCCGCTGGTTTAAAAGAGATGAGTCCTTATACATTTTTTATAACGCCGATAGAATTAATGTTGCCTTTATGGACATTGCCGGATCCTAAATCTGACAGTAAATATCAACAGTTGAATACTAATAATAATAATAATAATAACGAAATAGCAACAACACAAGATGCTGAAAATAAACAAAATGCTAGTGCAAATGATGTACCGAACTTTTTTAATATGGATATGCAGGATATAGATCGGCTTAATTTTGAATCACCCACTAAAATGTATACAAGTTATGAGAACCAAATAAACAGATTATTTTTAGATGGATTTGACAGCAGAGGAATCCAATTTTTATCTCAACAATTCAATGGCAGTAAATTATATGCAGCTGATGCAGCAGACATTGAAAGTCGTATTGATTACAATGCTGCGCTTGAACCTGGCAGTCCTATAGGCGTTGCTGTGGTTTATGGCGATTTTTCAGTTGGAGCTACTGGAACGGTTACGGCAGTTGATGGAAAAAAGGTGTTAGGTTTTGGACATTCCTTTATCCACGCCGGTAACTCCAATTTCTTTATGACAAATGCCTCTATCATTGGTTCTGTCAATGGCGAAACAGGCAGCGGCGTTAAAGTGGCTAATATGGGCAGTATTATTGGCCGCATTAACCAAGACAGAGATGCTGGCATCGCCGGTATTATGGGAATGTTTCCATCATCTATACCGATAAAAGTTAAAGTTACTGATAAGTCTCTTGGAAAAACTGAAACATACAACGCAACGATTGCTTATAATGAAAACTTGATACCAAAACTTGGTGCCTCTATAGCATATACGGCACTTTCTAAAACGGCAGACTCACTTGCTGAAAGCACTGTTGATGTTACATTTGATATAAAAACAAATGCTGTTAAAAGTGGATCATTAAAACGCCAAAATGTTTTTTATAATAGTACAGACGTAGGTCAAGTTGCTGTTTTGGAGTTGATGCAGGCGTTGAACATAGTCTGCTCAAACACAATGGTAGAGTCCGACATATTTTCTATAGAAGTGGATATGACCATTGACAATGAGAGAAGAACAGCTTCCATAGTTTCGGTTGTACCAGATAAAAAGGTTGTTAAACCAGGTGATACTGTAAACTTAACGGTAACGTTGCAGCCTTATCGTAAAGCAAGTGAGACCGTAGTAATACCTTATACTGTTCCGGTAACTATGAGGGAAGGACTGCTTACACTTGATGTACACAGTGGAGCAGTAGTACCTGCTTCTCAAGCTTCCGGCAATAGTTCAGTTATAATCAGCACGGATAGCAATGATGTTGCTAAAATTTATAATGATAAAATAAATGAACTTATAAATGCCGGCAGAAATAATCAGTTAGTTGTAGAACCAAACAGCACTTTTGAACCAAAAAATAATCGTGAACTTAGACAAGAGATTGAACGTATCAAGAAAGCTAAATTAAAAGCAGCAAAACTGGGCATTAAACCTGTTGCTAATGAAGCAAAAGTTGATATTGATTATATAATTGATAATGTCGTTCATACAACTAT
>JAFUTM010000442.1 GCA_017484235.1 Selenomonadaceae bacterium | reverse complement strand
CCTCGTTAAAGGTGTTAAGGGCGCACGTGAATGGGACTTAAAGATGGCTCGTGCACGCAAGGTTTTAGATTGGAACGCTCAGTTGGAATTGGCAATTGATCCTGAGCTTGCAAAATCAAAACGCGGTGCACGCAATATTTCCGGTGAGACTGCCTGCTCGATGTGCGGCAACTACTGCGCGGTTGAAATTGTCAGCAAATATTTTGACAAGCCCGCCGCGCCGTGTGACGATTGATATATATGGAATAATCGCGACTATTAAAAATGTGACAGTCAAACGTTCTGGCTGTCATTTTTTTATTAATGATTATAAATAAAGTCAATAAATAATATGTTGAAAAAAAATAAAAATTGAAGTAAAATAGTAATAAAAATTGTGCAGGAGGTCAAAATGTTTCACGTAGTCATAGATTTGGAAATGAATCCAATTAAACGCTCTGAAAAAGAATTACGTAAACATCTAACAGATGAGATAATAGAATTCGGCGCGGTTAAGCTCGACGATGATTTTAAGCAGATTGATAATTTTCAGTGTTACGTTAAGCCGGAGTTTGGCGAAATTACCAAACACATAACAAAGTTGACGAGCATAACCAATGAAATGGTTGCAGATAAGGATACTTTTATCAATGCGTTTAATGATTTCATGAATTGGGTTGGCTCAAAAGCTGTAACTATATACTCTTGGAGTAATTCCGACATCAATCAACTCAAGAGTGAGTGTAAATTTAAATATCCAGATTTTAATATTGAGTGCTTAGAACAAAATTGGGTCGATCTTCAAAAGGAATTTGACGACAAAATTGGACTTCACAGCAGCCTGGCTCTTAAACACGCGGTCGGTGCAATGAATCGTAATTTTGAGGGCACGGCGCACACCGCTTTGGCAGATGCCGAAAATACAGCGGCAATCCTTACACTTATGCAGGACGATGAAGCCTTTGCAGAGACAATGAAGCCGGTTATTGACTTATTAAAGCCTCGTGAATTGTCTTCGTCTATAGGTGACTTATGTCCTGAGCTGTTGAATCTTAAATTAGATTAATTTATGGAGATGAATATACACATTTGGAAAATATAAAACCTGTTAAACGTATGGGCATACTTGGACCGCGCGGCACTCACTCTGAAGCTGCCGCCGTATATTTGAATAAAGTTATTGATGAACCTTTTGAACTTGTAATTTATTCTGAGATTTATGAGGTCTTAAATGCCGTTGAATCTAATCAGCTTGATGCCGGATTTATTCCAGTTGAAAATTCGCTCGAAGGTTCAGTCAATATAACACTTGATACGCTTGCTCGTTCGGATAATTTAATTGTTACACGCGAGTTGATATGGTCTGTTCACAATCAATTGATGGCTAAGACAGGCATTGATGTTGGAAAAATTAAGCGAGTTTTTTCACACAGTCAGCCGATTTCGCAGTGCCGCAGTTATTTAAGGCTGCATTGCCCAACCGCAGAGATATGTAACACTTCATCAACTGCGCGGGCAGCTGAAATGGTTGCTGAGTCTAACGCAGATGATAAATGGGCTGCAATTTGTACCAAGCGAGCCGGC
Organism: Selenomonadaceae bacterium; assembly: GCA_017484235.1. GTDB lineage: Bacteria > Bacillota > Negativicutes > Selenomonadales > Selenomonadaceae > Quinella. The sequence continues at coordinate 245 of JAFUTM010000442.1, read as the reverse complement.
GAACTCAATGGACTTGTAACTGTTGCAACCGAAATTCAAGATAATATGTCAAACAGTACGCGATTTTTTGAAGTATGCCGACGTGATACAGAAAATAAAAATAAATCACCGCATAACGACAAAGTTTTAATTATTTGTCAGATACGCGGTGAGCGTGCCGGCGCATTGTGTGAAGTCCTTGAAGAATTTGCATTTCGCAATGTGAATATGACTCGAATTGAATCGCGACCAGCAAGAACCAAGCT
>JAFUTM010000048.1 GCA_017484235.1 Selenomonadaceae bacterium | reverse complement strand
TGCAGACTACAGACAGCAATAGCAATGGCAGTGAGTTCAGATATTTTGATATTGGACGAGCCAACGGCCGGATTAGACAGAGTAACGACGAACAAGTTAATGGCAAGAGTTATAGACGATTGCAATAAAAAACATCGCACGTTGATAGTGATAACGCACGATGAAGAAGTAGCAAGTATGATGGATTATGTTTATTCGCTTGATTAATTAATTAGCCGTTGTAACCGAGAGCGCGTGCTTTAGCGTAATCGGTCTGAGCTTTTGTATTTTTGCCCATTGATTCGTAGCAAATGCCACGCGCGTGGTATGCGCTTGCATCAATTGGATTAAGGGCAATCGCTTTTGTAAGATCTTTTACTGCTTGATTTAAATTTCCAGATAACGCATAAGCAATGCCGCGATTGCGGTAAGCCAAAGCATTGTTCGAATTAAGTTTGATTACTTTGTTAAAGTCAGCAATGGCTTGATTATATTGTTGTAAATTCATGTAAGCACCGCCGCGATTATTATAAGCCTCTGCATCATTTGGATTAAGCGCAATTGACTTGTTGTAGTCTGCTATTGCATCTGCATATTTTTGTAATCCAGCGTAAGCAAGACCACGACAAGTGTAAGCTTCAGCATAATTTGGGTTTAGCAAAATGACCTTATTGCAGTCGTTTATTGCCTGTGTGTAATTGCCAATTTTAGCATAATTCAAGCCTCGATTGTAGTAAGCATCTGCATATTGCGGATTTAGTTCAATGGCTTTAGTGTAGTCGACTATCGCTTTGTTAATATTACCCATATCATCATAAGTAACACCGCGATTGTAGTACGCTTCCAAATACTTCGGATTCAGCTCTATCGCTTTGTTGTAGTCCATTATCGCTTCCGTGTACTTTTGCATTTGACTATAAGCAAAGCCTCGATTGTTGTACGCCGCCGCAAAGTTCGGATTCAGTTCGATCGTTTTGTTGTAGTCGGCTATCGCAGCGTTGTAGTTTTGCAGGTTATAATAAGCAATGCCGCGATTGTTGTATGCCCAATCGTAATCTGGTTTAAGTTGAATTGCCTCCGTGTATTTAGCAATGGCACCATTGTAATCGCCATTTTTATATAAATTATTGCCTTCTTCGAATTTTTTCACTGCATCGTTTGCGGTGATCTCAGAAGGTGTTGACGATTCAGCATATGCGGTTGAAATTATTTTTGATAACGAATTAAACGTATAAGCCTCTGGCATTGTTGTTGAGGTGAAAATTAAACCACTAACAGTCAGGTACGCCGCAATCATTTTACGTAACCGCTTTTGTTTGATTAAGTTCATAATATTCTCCTTAGTCCATAAAAAAATTTACAATCAAGACTGGATTTATATGTTTGTTGATTGTAAATCACGTAGAATTAGATGAGGATACGATTCTTTTGTTCGAGGATAGCGAGACCGGCGGTACAAGCTTGGCAGTCACAATACTTAGCACCGCTGGATTTTAATTCATCAGCGTGAGCGGCGAAGTTTTTAGCACCTTCTTTACCGAAAATCTCAACTGCGTGATCTGAGTGAGCGAAAGCAACTAATCCGTCAATTCCGGTAATGTCCGCTTGGATTTCGTCGATAAAATCTTTTGCGGCTTTTGACTCTGTGTCAGTGCCAATAGAATTAATCCAAGTTTAAGCTTTCTGCTTAAGACCGGCGTAGCAGGACGGAGCATTAATCAAATCCTGAGCTTTCGCGATAATGTCTTTGAGATCATCTTTTCTTGCCATAATTTTAAACCTTCTTTCAAATGTTTGTAGGTTATTTCTATATGTGCCGTAAAAGTTCCTGCCGTTAAGGTAAAACTTCTGCGAAAATTTAGTTGCTTCGTTTATTAGTTTGAACGTTTTTGGCTGCTTCCTCTATTACTATATAAATTATTATAGTTAGTAGGAGTAGTAGTAGGGGGTGTGCATATGTGCATAACTTTTTCACGAGCCGCGTCAGGACAGCCGAAAACGGCATTTTCGCCTGTGCATAAATATGTGCATAAACTGTGCATAAATAGGGCACTTATGCACAGGGTGTGCATAACTCAAAAGTTACGCACAAGTTACGCACAAGTTAAACACAAGTTATGCACAGGGATTGTACTTGTTGTAACTTAGTACTGCACATTTTCTGACCATTTGACGTTTTGAAAATTGATTTAACGCCATTTGTAATGCAATAAAAAATAATGCTTGATGTGACGCCGTTTATGGGCTCATTCATAAAAATTTCATCAAACATTATAAATTATAAAATATGAAAATGGTTAATTGAACTCATTATTGTATTTGAGTGACTAAATTATCAATGATTTGTTTGAGTTCTGAGTTAAAGAGTTTTTCGTGTTTAATTTTTTCATAGGCACGCAATACCGTCGTATGATTTAGATGACCAAAGTAACGGGCGATTGACGGCAATGAGGCAGATGTCAGTTCGCGGCATAAGTACATAGCAATCTGACGTGGAAAGGCAATGCGAGGTGCGCGGCTCTTTTGGTGGAGCTCACTGGTTTGAAGTTTAAAGTATTGGGCAACGGTGCGTTCAATATCCTCAATGGAAACTGGTGTCTTAATCGCAGCTCTGTCGATAGAATCTTTACTGTCGTCTAATATTGATAAATCAAAAGTCTTATTAGTCAACGAGGCAAACGCAATAACACGAGTGAACACGCCCTCAAGGTCGCGGACGTTCGTATTAATCTCTTCGGCGATACGGGCAATAACTTCGTATGGTACGTTTATATTTTCCGTCAGAGCTTTCTTTTGCAGAATAGCAATGCGTGTCTCTAAGTCCGGCTTTTGAATGTCAGTTACGAGTCCCCAGTCGAAACGTGAGCGCAGTCTTTCTTCAATACCGTCGACGGTCTGAGGGTGACGGTCACTTGACAGGACGATCTGCTTATCAAGATTGTGTAGAGAGTTGAATGTATGAAAAAATTCTTCCTGTGTGGAATCTTTACCGGCGAGAAACTGAACATCGTCGACAAGGAGCACGTCAATAGTACGATATTTTTGTTTAAACTCACCGATTTTATTATCACGCAGCGCGTTGATAAGCTCATTGGTGAACTGTTCAGACGAAACGTAAAGCACGCGCTTTTTAGGTGAATTTTTAATAATAGCGTTGCCAATTGCGTGCATAAGATGAGTTTTACCGAGACCGACACCGCCGTAAATAAAGAATGGATTGTACGCTTTACCTGGGGCTTTACAAACGGCAAGTGCGGCAGCGTGCGCAAATTCGTTGGACTTTCCGATTATAAAACTGTCAAAAGTGTATTTTGGAATCAGTGTTGAAAATTCAGCCGTTTTATCTTCTGTGTCAATGTCAGTATCTTCTTCCGTGTCAGTGTTAGTTTTATTATAAGAGGCAGAATCTACATTAACGTCAGAGTCGGGCGCATTAATTGAAAGTGTTGTTTGTATGGAATTATCAGTTTTGGAACGCGAATTTTTTTTATTATTATTTGCATTTAACTTCAGGACAATCGAAAAGTGTTCACCGGTCAGATAAAATACGGCTTCTTCAAGCTGTGCCATATAGCGATCTTCCACCCATTGCCGATGGAAGTCGTTACTAATTCCGAGCGTCAATACATTCTTATTTAGTGATATGGGCACTAACGGCTGAAGCCACTTTTGACAGGCGATTTCCGATACCGACTCCTGCACCTTAATCAAGACCTGTTTCCAAAATACTTTCAACTGCGATAAATCCATACAAAAGTCCTTTCCGCGTAGTGGGCTTTAGTTTTTGTTTAATAGATTTTTGATATTATAAAATTATTTTAACAGATTACATACGTCTGGTCAAAGTATTTTTTTTTATTATATTGCGGTGATTTTGTATATTGAAGCAAAATAAAAGAGCCATACCGACTCTTTATTGACAATGTGAAAAAAGTGTGATAAATTATATGAGACACCAGCAATGGCAGGCGGTCGATACTTGCCCCAGATTTGGGGTGAATGCATATGAAGAACTTAGTCAAAGTTACGGTGGTTATCATTACCATCATCACAGTACTGGTTCTTACCAGCAAAGTAGCCGCCTAAGTTCCAGCTAAGGCAGCTACTAAATTTTCCAATTCGTAACACTATATATAAAATGGGGCTGACCACTGTCGGTGCCAGAGACGCTTTGTTTACGCAAGGCGTCTTTCTTTATTTATTGTACCATATTAAACTCATTTGTCAACCGAAAATTAATTGACAACCTGAAAGAAATATGATAAATTATAGTTGATACTTGAAACGGTAGGCGGTCAATCTAAGCCTCAGAAATGAGGTGACGCTTATGAAGTTCAAGATTGTAATAGTCGTTATGACTATCCTCACAATACTTGTGCTCACAAGTGGAAAAGCCGCCTAAGCTACCAACTTGGCGACTCTATCAAATTAACTTGCTATAGTTTCAACCAACGAGGCTGACCGTCTATCAGTATCAAGCCTTGCTTTATAGCAGGGCATTTTGTTATTTATAGTATAACATCTACGAAAAATTTGTCAACCGCAAATTTAATTGACAATGTGAAAATAGTGTGATAAATTATATGAGACACCAGCAATGGCAGGCGGTCGATACTTAGCCCCAGATTTGGGGTGAATGCATATGAAGAACTTAATCAAAGTCACGGTGGTTGTCATTACCATCATCACAGTACTGGTTCTTACCAGCAAAGTAGCCGCCTAGTTCCGAGCTAGACGACTACAACCTAATCATTCTTACAACCAAAAAATATATATAACTTGGGGCTGACCACTGTCGGTGCCAGAGACGCTTTGTTTTCGGCAAGGCGTCTTTCTTTAATTATTTTACCATAACGAAATTTTTTGTCAAGAAGTTAATTGCTGGTATAGCTTCATAAGTTCGGCAACAATTTCCGATTCAGTCAGTGAATGGTCGAAACCGTAAGCGTCGAGGACTGCGCGGTCATTCGCCTGGTGAGCTTTACGAAGATTTTTGGGCATTTTATATTCGTCGTATAAATCAGCCAGCGACGCCTTTGGATATTTATCACGAGCAATCAATATATCCAGTGCCGTTTCTTCAATGCGTTTGTGCTGCTCATACGTCGTCTTGCACCACACAAAGTTATTATAAACTATATCCTTAGAGTAACGATAATCTGACTTCAAACGTCCACATACAGTTTTCGTCCACGCCATATGCACTGAACTCATCAAAATCCCAAAATGATAAAGTTGAGCATTTGGAATTACGTGTACCGCATCTGTAACGATATAATTTGAATCAATAAAACCAATTGGAATATATTTTCGAGTGCCACCGGAAACACGTGGTACAATTATATAATTAGTCGTTGGTTGACGGATTTCTTGGAAAAGCCAGGACGTATCAGCTGATTTGCGAGTTGCGGCTTTTGGACTATTTAATCGTTTTTGACGACAAGCCTCAACACGTTCCGCAACAAGCGGCATACTCTTAATATCATCGGGCGACGCATTGACAAGCCAGAGACAATAACGATCTTTGCGATTGATAAATTCCTCAGCACCAATTAATCGTTTAATAAACTTTTTGGCATTCGGCTCACGTTTGATAAAATCTTTATAGTCGGCAGCTTCAATGATGAGATTGCCGCCGTCGGCCGGTCGGTTGCCGGTTATCATATTTGGAACATCACAAAGCGGCTTGCTCCTGCTTTCAACGAAAACATTGTCGGCGTCAACGAGATAGGCATTAATATTCTTTGCCGCGTAGACTTGCTCATCTTCATAAATCAATTTAGGCTTGCGATTCTTAGCGCAGCTGAAACCGATAATCACACAATGCACCGCCGCCATATTTTTCGATTCGCTCAGCCATTTAAACGTTCTGTATGCAAAATCTATATGAATATTAAATTTCTCAATCAGCGGCTTCCATACAATCGCGACTTGCTCGCCCTGAGTAATCGAATTAGTCGAGACGAAGGCGCATCTGATATTTGTATTTTGAATAAACTGCGCCGCCTTGTAGTACCAGCTCACGACATAATCAATCTTTTTAGTATTGAGCTGAGTTGCCGCCAGCAAGTCCGCCTTCTGAGTCTGAGTTTGATAAGTGTATCCGACAAACGGCGGATTACCGATAATATAACTTAGCTTAGACTTATCAATAATGGCGTTACAATCCATTTGTAGAGCGTTACCTTCGATTATCGCTGCGTAATTCTTCAGCGGCAAAAAGTTTAAATCGCGATGAATAATCATCTCTGTCTCCTGGAGCATCTGCGACTCCGCAATCCAGAGTGCAGTCTTTGCAACGGCGACGGCAAAATCGTTGATTTCAATTCCATAAAATTGGTTGATTGTGACCTTAACCGGATTATCTAAAATGATTCCGCTGCCGCGATTGATTTCGCGTATAACCTCA
>JAFUTM010000441.1 GCA_017484235.1 Selenomonadaceae bacterium | reverse complement strand
TCATCAATGGGCTTTGCGCTCAGTGTTATAATAATATTTATATATTACGCTGTTATGACGCTGGCAAACGCGATTGGACGCAGTGGAGCGATTGCGCCAATGTATGCGGTGTGGATACCAAATATTATAGGACTGTTATTTGGGATAATCTTAATAAAGCGGGCCTCAAATTAATGTATCAGTAGAAGATTGACATAACGTAAAAAAAATCATATAATAAAACTATTATTAATTTTAATGTTAGTTTTATGTAAAGTTTACTGTGTATTTATTGGTAGAGGTATTAGTTATGGCATTGAAAAATATGACCCCAAAAATAAAAAATTGTGCACAATGTGGTAGAATATTCGCGCCATTGAGAAATGAAGTACTGTGCCGTGATTGCCGCATTAAAGAAGAAGAAAAACAACAAGAAGTGCTGGAATATGTGCGAGATCACCAAGGCTCAACTATTAAAGAAGTTATGGAAGCTCTTGGCGTAACAGATAAATTTATAAAACAGATGATAAAAGAAGGATTGTTTGTCAACATAGAACGAGAAGATTTTTATTATCCGTGCAAAGTATGTGGTAAACCAATAAGAAATGGCACATATTGTTCCGATTGTTTGAGTAAGCTGCGTAACGAAACAAAAAAGATGGCTGAGCATATGGCATTAAAGGTTACAACAAAAAATGGTGAACGACCAAAACCTTTATCACAAATGTCAACTATCGAAAAATTGAATGCACAGGCTGAACGTGAGCTGGAACGTGAAAATAGGAGCTTTTCACGAGGCATGTATGCTGACATTGTCAGTAGAAATGATAAAAGAACTATTGGTAAATATAAAAAGAAATAATTTATGGACAGAAAAAATGTCTTATGGTAAAATAAATATGAATTGATATGGAAAGGAGAGCGGCTGTTTCTGTAGCAGTCCAAATAAAATTTATGGCAGCAAAATTAAAAAATTGTCAAGTATGTGGAAAAGTATTTATGTCAACCGGTGGTAAGATTTGTCCGGCTTGTCTTGATAAGCAGGCTGATGATGAAATGGTAGTTATTGAGTATGTAAGAGATCACCCAAAATGCAAGGTACACGAAATTATTGAAGCCACTGGTGTGAGTGAATTGATTATAAAACGCCTTATTGAAGAAGGTCGGTTCATTCAAGAAGGCATAGATTACAGCTATCCGTGTAAGAAGTGTGGACAATTAATAATGAAGGGCAAATTCTGTGACAAGTGTATGTCTGAAATGCAGGAAGAACTCAAAGGCGTCCACAGCAAGATTCAAGAACAACGTGAAGCCGATAGAGGTCACGGTATGTATTCTAAAGACCTTAAAAAAGGCGCAACGCCAACGAAATAATAATCAAAATGTTTAGATTTATGCAGATTGAAAGATTCTTATATGAATATGGCAGAAAACACGAGAAAAATCGAGTTATTCGGCGAAAAACGCAATTATTTGGCGAAAAACAGGAATTAAAATGCCTGTTTTTTTTTACGATAAATATAATAAGACAGAAAGGACGACTGTTATGTATGCAGCACGGAAAGCGGCAATAAATGAATTAGGTGGTGACAAAAATGATAATTAATAATATTAATTCTTTTTCAAACCTTTACACGGCGAATGCGATAGTTGCAACTAAGCAATCTGGCAATGTGAGTCGAACTCAAAAAGCAAAAAGTTTTCAAGACGAAATGACACTTTCTAAAGAAGCAATCACCTTTAAAGAAATGATTAATAAAATCCACTCGGAAAGTGATGTTCGCCAAAACAAAGTGGAAGAATACGGTCAAAGAATCGCAGACGGCAGCTATAATGTAGGATCGGAAAATATTGCAGCAAGTATTTTGCGCTTTTGAGGTGAAATATGGAAACTTCGATGTGGCAAAATTTAATTGATGTTTTGGGAAAAATCAGCATATCGTATGACAATGCAATAAAAATAGGTGAACGAAAACATAATGCGTTGGTTTCAATTGATATGGAAGGTCTTTCTAAAATTTTAGATGAAGAACAATTGCTGACTGCAAAAATTCAAAAATTAGAACGACAGCGCGGAGAAGTATTGACGAATTTAGCTAAATCTAATCCAGCTATTCAAGATAATACAAAGATGGAAGAACTTTTTAATATGGCACCGACAAAAGCAATTGAAGACCGATTAAAGCTTCTGCACAAAAATCTGAGCAAAAAAGTCGACCAAACGATAAAAATCCGTGATAACAATCAGATACTTGCCAGAGGTGCACTGGACGCGGTGAGGATTCATTTAAACAAAATTGGCGGAGCAACGGTTGAGCCGGCATATGGCAGCAAAGGTAATGATGTTGTTACTCATA
>JAFUTM010000440.1 GCA_017484235.1 Selenomonadaceae bacterium | reverse complement strand
TCGTCGGATTGCTCTGCCTCGCCAACGTGTTTAGTTAAATCTTCCCGAACCTTCTGCAAAATCGTTGGCAAGTCAGCATTTTTGTCGACATTGTTCAAACAATCAGACAGCCTCTCTTCGCCGTACTGATTATTATCTATATCCATTGCCTCCGTCACGCCATCAGTGTACAAATATAAAATGTCTCCTGCCTCTAACTGAATTTCTTGCTGTTCAAAATCCATATCGTCCATCATTCCCAATACTATATTCTGCTTAACCTTCATATATTCAAATTTATCGGTAGCTTTATGATAGACCATTGGTGGATTGTGTCCGCCATTGACGAAAATAAATTTACCACTTTGTAAATCCAACATTCCCATAAAGACCGTCACGAACATCATCTCATCATTGCCTTGACAAAGTTGATTATTCGATAAGGTCGTCACCGATGCTAAATCGTCAGGATTAGTCATCATCGTTGCGAAGTTTTTGAGGATTGTTTTACTCCGACTCATAAATAACGCTGCTGGTACTCCTTTACCACTCACATCTGCTATCGTTATCATTAAGTGATTTTCGTCGAGCAGATAAAAATCATAGAAGTCACCGCCAACTGCCTTAGCGGCGTTCATCGTCGCATATATCTCAAAGTCGTCGCGATTAAAATCAAAATCTCTCGGCAGCATCGATATCTGTATGTTAGTCGCCACGTTCAGCTCAGTCGCAATTCTCTCTTTATCGGCAGTAACTTTTGTCAAATTCGCCATATATGTTTTGAGTTCGTCTGTCATTGCGTTAAAACACGTTGCAAGGTGTTCGATCTCGTTGCCCGTATGTATATCCAGTTTTTTATCAAAGTTTCCGCTTGCAATTTCACGCACTCCGTCACTAAGGTTTAATATTGGTTTGGTGAGTTTATCAGCAATCTTCTGACCGGCAAATGGCACTAAGGCGACAATTATTATAAACGCAATGATTATCGCAATTATTATCAATTTTATTGAGTAGTTCAAAACCTCAACAAAATTATAAGTATTATCCTCAATCTGCTCCTTGCTAAGGGTTGCCGGTATTATAACTTCTGATTCCTCAAGAACTGTTCCAAAGCTCCAATTTGGACCTTCAATTGGCGCATAGGCTAAATAACAACTTTTGCCATCAATATTTACTAAATTTATTCCAGTTTCTCCTGCTGCCATCTTTTGGGCGGTTTCAGCAAGTGCTTTATCTTCGATATCAAATAAACTTGAATCATTCAATAAATTTCCGTCATTATCAATCGCAAAATCGCCCTCCGTTTTTGGCGAGAAAAGCACTTGACCTGTTTCGTTGTTCAAAACAAAGGAAAAACCGGTCTCTCCAATCTTGGTTTCTTTGACAATTTCGCTGACATCGTTTAACATTCTACCTTCACCAACGACGCCAGCTATTTTACCGTTGGCATCAAAATAAGGGGCAGAACAGCCGATCGCAAGCCCTCTGCCGTGTGCATCAACAAAGACATCTGTAATTGTCAGTTTACCTTCTCTCATCGCGTTTTGATACCACGGGCGCGTTGAGTAATCATTCGGCAGAGGATTATTGTTTTCGTCAACTCTTGTATTCGATACTCGATCGGTTGTGATGTTAAAACCTTTGACTGATGCAATGTAAACTGATGCTATCGTCGGATCCTCATCATATAATCTTATTTGAAAGTCTTGAATGTTAGCTGATAATCCAACTTCATAGGCCAATGCTGCACGATTCACGCCTGCTTTATACTGTAGTTGTGCTGTAAGTTTTCCAGCATTAGCAGCGTTTGGTGGTGATACTCGGCGCGGCGAATATTCTTCAGGCTCACTTAATATTTTGTTCATCTCATTCGCCATCGCAATTACGCCCCAAGCCATATCATTGATAAATGAACTGGAAAGTTGTTGAGCACGATCTCTCGTCAGCATCTGCATACTTTCCATTGATACTTTTCTCAATGCTTCGCTACTGTTTTGTGCCGCCGTCGTACCTATCTCTATTCCAATTTGCACTGCCTCTGATTTTATTTTCATCATTCCGAACAGTGTAATTGCGCCGGCAACTATTAATGTAATAAAACAAGCCGCAAGCAACAAATATATTACTTGCTTTCTTATTCCAAGTCGTTCAAGTTTCAACTTCATACCTGCTTTCATAGAAATTTTTAACATAGTCTTTCAATTCTGCAAATGACTTTGTCAACTTCAGTGAGTCAAAATGTATGTCCACGTTTCTTGCATTATGGAGTATCATAAACTCATTCTGACCGCAAATCGGCTTAAAGCCAGTAAAAAAATATCCTAACTTTACCAATTCCTTATACGCCACGACAGCTCTTTTGTCACTTATGTTGAGAAATATATTAAAAGTTTGATATTGAGAAGTGAACTTTGAGTGAATATCATTAATCTTCGTCATCAAGTCCTCACCTGAGGATAAAATCTCTATCGTGCAGGACTTATGTATATCGTCGTTCGTCATTGAAATCTCACTCGCACCGCTCAAGCTAATAGGCTCAGTACTAATACCATATTTCAAATGAAGCGAATTATATATCTTTTGAGCAATCTCGACGTGTTCAGCCGGCAGATATATGGTCCCAACATCGTGCTTGTTCATCTTGCGTATCATAATCGCCAGCGTATTTTTAATATTGTCGTCTCTTTGAAATGAATGTTGGAATTGGTCAGCTATAACCAGTGACGGTACGAAGCCGCACGCTTTTAATCCGAGACGTTCCATTAATTTTTGCGTTATATCGTGGTATGTCACCATTCGACAATAAATTGCGGACACGTTGGGCAGCTTCCTTATCCTCGAATATATATATCGCGCAAAGTGCCAGAACATATGGTAATTCCTGTACTCTCTGAGCGTGATGATTGATACGATTGAACAGGAAGTATCGCTTGGCAAATTCCGCTGCAAGCCAATCATTCCAATGACTTTGCCGCTGTCCAGCTCTGCAAGATAAAATTTCAGTCTGCCCGTCTCGTTTTGATTGAGGATATAATTTCTGTCGTACATATTGCGCTTGTGGTACTTGTCGCCGTATTCATCTCGAATGCAATTTATTACTGCGTCCGCGTCCTCCGGCTCAAAGGCTCTGAATCGTACGCAAATTGTCTTACCTTCTGCATTTGTTAAATATATATAGTTCATGCCGTCGCCTCTTTACTGTCAATTAATATCGTTAAATTATTTATGCCAAATGTTGTCTTGTAGTGAATGGCGTCTGCTGCCTTGATTATCATTGCTATGCCGAGCGCGTCGCTTAATACAAAGTCCATATCGTTATTTTTCTTCATATGTTTGTAATAGTCTATCGGATTGAACAATTTGCCGCTGTTTCTAATTCTCAGCACTATCGTTGCGTTATTATCGTCCTTCTGAATTATCAATATCCTGACGTCCATTGTCTTATCAGCATTGTCATTAAAGCAATGGTCTTTTATGCTCATCATCATCTCTTCCATCGACAATTTTACAAGCATTGTTTCCTTATTATTGAGTTTATTCTTCTCGCAAAAAGCAGAAATTTTGTTGACAGCATTAGCTATATCTTCAACATTTGTTTTGACCGCAAATGAGATGTATGAGCCGTTTTTCTCACTATTCAAGTCCAAAAGAAAAATCGGCGACTGATCTTCTTTACGATTGATAAACAGAATCACCGCCAGTATAATCAGCGTACCGACGGCTGCTATTGTGAATGAGTACCAAATCATATTTATGCCGAAATGTGGAGCCAGGAAGTAAGCTGGAATCACAAGCAGGATAAAGTTGCTATTTGCTGTGATTAAGTTTGCAAGTTTTGTAAATTTAGTTGATTGATAGTAACTCGTTAGATTCATACAGAAGATTGACGGTATTAAACTTATTGAGAAAATGCGTATTGCTTCGATGATAGATACTTGTTCTGATAAATTTTTAATTCCGAATAGGTCACAGATTCCGCTTGAGAACAGCCACACTCCGATTATCAACGTCAAAATTAATTCAAAACTTATGAGATGTGCCCGTTTTTCTATGCGCCGAATACTGGTATTGTCCTTTTCTTGGAAGAAGACTGCCACAAATGCCGACGTCGCTTGTGATATGCCGGATAAGATGATTGTCGATAAGTTTTCGATGACTTTTACGACGGAGAAGATGAGCAAGCCCATCTGTCCTGCTGCCATTACCAGTAAATTATTCATCAAGACGAATCTTGCAAAGAGCAAACATTGCCTGAGTGCTGAAGGTGCGCCAAATCGAAAAAGCTCTTTAATTAGGAATGATGAATGAGGAATGGTGAATTTGAATGAATGTAGCAGCGTTTTTAATCCAAGCAAAACGGTTATCAGTGAGGCAACGACTGTGCCAAGTGCTATGCCCGCCATTCCCATTTGCATTTCTATGCAGAAGATCCAGTCCAGTATCCCGTTTATTATAGCCATTCCTAAAAATATCGCCGTCAGATATTTTAAGTGCCCGGTCAGTTTCAAGAAGTGGTATGGCATATAAAATAAAGCGGTGCACACTCCGCCTACTATGTATACTGTACTGTAGGATTTGCACAT
>JAFUTM010000439.1 GCA_017484235.1 Selenomonadaceae bacterium | reverse complement strand
TCTACCGCCTTTAAAAAATTGCTGGAATATTTAAATGTTGACCCGCAGAATTGTATAATGTTTGGAGATAACGATAACGACTGTGAAATCTTATCTATGGTTGGCTGTCCGATAACAATGAACACGGCTAAATCAAATATTCGTGCAATGGGAAGATACAACATTGATACGGTTGAAAGTGCATTAATTAAAATTTTAGACGGTGACGGCTTCGATTGGTAATACTACAAATTTATGTCTCTTCTTTGTTATACTGCACTCTACTTTATTATGCATTGTCAAATAAAAAGCATCAGCAGTAGAACAATACTACGGCAATAAAAAAATGCAGTTTTATTTCTAATTTAAGAACTGCATTTTTAATTTGCGATATTTTTATTGACAAACTCCGCACGGCTAAAGCCGGCGGATTCTGGTATCAACAGCACTAGCCTCGAAAACAAGGTCTTACAGTGCCTATTCCAATGGTCGTTGTCCCAACCATTTATTCAAGTTTATACTAAAATTTAGAATTTGTCAATAAATTAGTCAGAAGAAATGCGGAGCTGATGTACTGCACTCTTTTCAATATCAATATCGGAAGCTGTACGCAGGAAAGTTTCAAACTTGTCACCTGTCGCAGTATTGATTGCTTCGACGTGGACACCAGACGCATCGACCTTAAATGTAACTTGAATTGGCGTTGTCTTTGGCGTATTAGGCGGCAGATTGACGACTAACTCACCAAGCAGTTTAACGTTGTGAGCCGGATCTGTTGCCTGTGGCTCGCCTTCTTCATTTACGCAAGGAATCAGCGCGTCGTCCATTGACATATTCTCAAATGCACGCAGTCTGACACGTTCCTGATTGTCTTCAATCGGATAATAAGTCTTCGTTGCAATCGCTGGCATCTTTTCACCAATCTTGATAAAGTTTTCCAAAATATATTTATTTTTGCTGCCTTTGGTATCGACAACGCCTGGACCAAATGAACGCGGCGTTTGATCTTCAACGGTAAACTTTGCTGCCAGCTCCGCCCGTTTATCGTCGGACATCTCACCGTCAGCCGTTGAAGAGGACTCGCCATCAACCGTATTTTCAACTGCAACGCCAAGCATTGAAGCATAAATCGCTGCGCCTTTTGCAACCGCCTGATCTGGATCGTGCTGCTGCACTTTACCAGGAAAACGCTGCTCAACGGCCTCTTTAATCATCGGCATATATGTTGAACCGCCAACTAAAAGTACAGTATCAATTTCAACGTCGCTGACCTTTTGAAGTGTCGACTCAACAAAATTCATCGTCTGTGCAACTTTATCGGCAGTCATACGCTCAAAATCTTTACGAGTGATAACAATTTCCGTGCGTGAACCGTTGACATCAATGCGGACTTTGGTTTTTTCTTTTTGAGACAATTTACGTTTGGCTTCTTCTACTTTACCGCGTATGTCTTGCCGCGTCTCAGCCTCAATATCTTCAGGCGACAGGCCATTTTCCTCGCAGCAGGCACGCAGAATATAATCAAATAATCTATCGTCCCAATCTTTACCGCCGAGCCGATCGTCGCCGCCCGTTGCAAGTACTGTAATCTTTTGAACTTCGCCGCTTTCATCATTTGGAGTCATTGACATTTTAACTACAGTAACGTCGAAGGTGCCGCCACCTAAGTCGTAGACTAAAATAATGCGGTCTTCTTGAAATTGACGGGCACAATAACTAAGAGCTGCCGCTGTCGGCTCATTGATTAAACTGAGAACGTTGAGACCAGCAAGCTCGCCTGCCTGTTTCGTGGCAGAACGCTCCTCAAGACCAAAATAAGCAGGAACAGTAATAACGACATCATCAATCGTATCACCCTGAGACTCCACGATATTTTTAAGTCGTGTGAGAATTAACGCACTGATTTCAACCGGTGTGTAAGTCTTGCCGTCAAATTCATATATTCGATTGTCCGGCTTGCCAATTTCGCGCTTGACGAACTGAACAACACGATCGCCGTCCGTCTCAACATTGTCTTTAGCAACTTGACCGACAATTACGTTGTTTTCATTTTCAAAGAAGACGACTGACGCCAGCGTGTTGGAATTGTCTTCGTTGTTGCGAATGACTTCAGGATTGCCGTTGCTGTCCAGCCGCGCAATGCAAGAATAAGTTGTACCTAAATCTATTCCATATGTACTCATTTAATTTATATTCCCCTCACATTTATCATATATAAAATCAAAAGTAATCTATTAATCAACAAAATATTTAAATATATCACGATCAGATTAATTATTATAACCTAATTGTTTAGCTTTGTCAAAGTCTGCTTTTGCTTTTACATTATCGCCCATTGCTTCGTAAATGATTCCACGAACGTGATAATTTATGCCATCTGTTGGATTGAGCTGGATTGCCTTATTTAAATCGACAAGTGCTTCTTTGAGTTTATTTGTCCTGCCATAAGAAAGTCCGCGATAAAAATATGCAATTTCATATTTTGGATCAAGTTGTATTGCTTTAGTTAAATCAGATATTGCTTGATCATATAGTTTTAAGTCGTAATATGATTTACCACGAAGGTAATAGGAAATATCGTCCCTTGAATTTAACTGGATAGCTTTATTGAAATCACTTATCGCCATATTATTATTTTTCAATTTAGCATAATTGCGACCACGATTTCTGTAGCCATCTCCATCATTCGGTTTCATTTGAATGTATTTCGTAAAGTCAGGTATTGCCTTATTGTAATTTTTTAAATTATAATAAGCAAGACCACGATTATAATATGCTTCTGGAATACTTGGATTCAATTCTATCACTCTAGTATAATCTTCCATTGCTTGTTTGTAGTTTTTTGTTTTAGCATAATTCATGGCGCGGTTAAAATAAGTACTAGCGTCTGATATTCTGTCAATTGAGGTGATTTCGTTTCTTATGTTCGCATTATCCTGCGGTGTAGTTGACTTGGAAATAGCCTGTTCTAATTCTCTAATACGTTTCGCCTGTTCGTCAATGATTCGCTGCTGTACTCTATTTTGCTCAATAAGATTGTTGCGTTCCTTATTGTTTATGTTCATCCACTCATTGATCTTCTCATTTAATTCATTTGTATCAATAGTAACAGTAACGGTTGCGTGATACTTTATATAACTGCCATCTTCATTAAGCGGAATTGCAATGCAATTATCCTTAACAACTTTTAATATGCTGCTGGCAATTGTTATAATTTCATCTTTTTCCAACTTATGATCTTTTACAATCGTCTGACTGCTAATAAATATTCCGGCTTGCTCAAGAGCATTGCGAATGGCATATTCTTTGGCGCGTTGTTTAGCTTTCGTTGGCAGCTCATCGTCACTGCCAATATAATCGCCCGTGCCAGTATAAGGTTGTACTTCTGCGTGAGCTATAGAAATAAATATTGATAAGTCGTCAATCGGACAAAATATCGGAACAAACATTAAACTACCAAAAGTCAACGAAGCAGTAACTAAATTGCATATTTTTTTTATATTAATCATAATTGTACCTCGAAATATATCACGTTGGCGGTGAGGACGTGACAAATTCAGATTTAGCCGATAGCGACGAATCATAGACATAAACATCAACATATTCACGGTAAAGAGGATGCCCATTACGGACGACACCGGCACGCCGACTCTTGGCAATGGTATTATGCTTTTTGTCATCATCAGTTGCAATGGTATTTATCACTTTTGTAAGCAGTGGTTTACGAACTTCGCCAATCTGACTAACTGAAAGTTCAGCACCATAATCAGCCAAAATATCTTCCAACTGATCAAACAAAAGCTGCAGCGTACGCCGGACATTATCATTTATCGACTCATCATTTAGCAAATTTCTATACTCGACACAGACAGTGGCAATTTCTTTTAATAAAGGCGTGAATTGCTCGCCGCGTTGCTGCTCCTTGAGTTGAATAAGTTCGTTTTGCATACCCTGACGCACTTGATTTTGGAAATTTACATTTTCACGTAATACTTGTGTCATCTGACGAGCGTTCCTATCCTGCCGATCGAGAATTTCGGTCATTATTTCCGACAATTTGTTTAGCTCATCTTTTATGGATAAATCTGTCGTCGATTCGCTGTTCTCGTCAGCTTGAAAATTCGTTTGTATATCTGAAGCCATTATCTTCTCCATTCATATAAAATTATTTGACGGCAGCCTCAAAAACTTTCTGTACACTGGCTAAGCAGTCATCATAAGATTCACCAGGATGCGCCTCATAAATCTTCTTGTTATCAACAAACATTGTTGGTACATAATAATAGTACTTTGCAAACGGTTTTGCAAGTTCCATTTGCTCAGATTCTTCAATTTCATCAAATTCGACTGATTTAAATTCTGGATTTTTAGATATTAATTCATCAATTGCCCGTCTCGCATTAGCACAATACGGGCAGCCATTTAAATAAATAAATGTAATCTTTTTCACGACAGTCACCCTTTATAATAATTTGATAATCGCATCGCTGATTCTGCGTGCCACGTAAACGTTATTCATCACATAAAGATGTATTCCGCTGACTCCGTGCGCCAGAAGGTCTACAATTTGATTTAAGGCATAAACAATGCCCGCTTCTTTAAGCGCGTCCGAATCGTCGCCGTATCTATCCAAAATATTTCTGAACTTAACCGGCAGCTTCGCGCCGCAGAGATTTACCATACGTTCAATCTGCTTTTTATTAGTAACCGGCATTATTCCAACTTCAATAGGCACATCTATTCCAAGCTTATGTATTTTATCGTTAAAGTAGTAGAAGAAGTTATTATCAAAAAACAACTGCGTAATCAAACCGTCAACGCCGGAATCAACTTTTTCTTTTAAGTATTTAATATCCGTATCAAAATCAACAGCCTCAGTGTGACCTTCAGGATAGCACGCCGCATAAATTTTAAATTTTTGACCAGTCTGCTGACGAATAAATGAAACTAAATCAACAGCGTGTGGAAAGTCATTTTTAGGCTCAACATTGGGCACTCTATCACCGCGTAATGCTAAGATATTATAAATGCCGCGCTTGTCGAGTTGAGTTAAAATTTCGGCCGCATCATCTTTGGTAAGATTGAGACACGGCATATGTGCAACACTGGTTTTATGATATTTGTCCTTTATCGCCGCAGCAATCTCAATCATTCGCTCGCTGGCGTTGGTGCTACTGCCTCCTGCACCGCACGTGACACTGATAAAATCTGGATTCAAGTCCGACAATTGGTCGAGTGTATTGTAAATAACGTCAACTGGCATATCCTTGCGCGGTGGAAATATCTCAAACGAAAATTTAGTTTTATTTGATGAACTCATTATATCATTCTCCTTATTAAATCATATATTTATTTTTATATTAGGCATTATTTAAAATACCTCAGATGCTCCAAGTAAAATAACTGTAAATGCTGAAAATCGTCAATATGATAATTTCGCAGATCAACACCGATTTAAGCGTACCGAAGATGTCAGATTTAAAATAGTCCATTGTTACAATTAAACAGAAGTGTGTCGGTGTAAGCATTTGACCGGCGACACCAAATGCCATTGCAACTCCGGCTAAGTCTAAATTGCCTGTGCCCATTGCCGCGACGATTGGCATTACTATCGCCACGTGACCTTGACTCATGCCGGTCAAAATTCCGATTATAAGTGAGACGCAGGCAATTATAACTGGTACCGGCAGCGGCGAATTTTGAAACGCAGTTACAATCTCATTTAAAACATCTGTAACGGTCAGCAGGTCAATAAAATATAAAATGCAGCCGATGTTAATAATCATCTTAAAGTCAAACGCGCCAATAAAAATATCTTTCGCGCTGACGAATCTTCTCACCGCAAGAAGTACAAAAAACATAGCGATCGTTACTATTGCCGTTGCCGTTGAGGCATTGAGTCCGCCGAAGACAACAATTAAAAATATAGACACGACTGATCCAAGAGAAAGAATCAATCCATAGTTTTCGTGACGAAGTTCAGCCGCCGTTTCTTCTGGTTTTACTTCGTGCTCAACTTTTATCGGGCGAATCAAAATCAACCAGCCAACACTAAACGCCAAGACCGTCAGCCACGATAAATGTCTCAAGAATTCACCAAAGGTTACACCGGCAATGCTGCACGCCATTATCATTCCAGGTATTATTGGACTGGAAAACTCAAACAGATGCCTGAACCAGAAATTAATCGCCGCTTTATCATTTGCAGAGATAGTTAGTTTGTTACTCAGCTCTTCGACAATCGGAGCCGAAAATCTTGCACCACCGACCGACGGCAATAGTCCTAAAAAGGCCGGCATAACTGCGAGTAAGAGTTTGACGCTTGAAAATATTCGACGAAGTGCTTTAACCATATCAGTTAATGCACCGCTCAATCTAAGTTCAATTTCCAAGCACATCACAAAATATAACGCTAATATTATATCATAAGTTCGATACTGACTAAAAGTATTAATTAATGCTGTCACTAAATCTGCAGGCTGCATTGAGCGAATCAGCCAAATAAAAATTCCACCTGCCAGCATACAAAATCCAATTTGCAGTTTGCGCCGCAGCAATAGAATGATTATTAACAATGTGAGCATTAATAATAAAAAGATATTCAAAATTTGTACTCCATTTCAGATTCATTATTTTCGTTAATTATCAATGGATAACTTTAGATTGGTCGCAGCAGTATCCATTACGCCCATCATTCTTGACGCAATAGAGAGACTTGTCAGCAGCATTGAATAATGTATCGTAATCCGTGCCGTCCTGCGGCGCAATGGCAATACCAATACTGGCAGTAATTCCAGCATTTTTCTGGTTAATATTTAAACTTCGCGCGGAATCTAAAATTTGCTGTGCTGTTTGTTTGATAGTTTCAATATCAGAAAGATTCTCAATAAATACAATGAACTCATCGCCACCGAATCGGCCTAAGCAAGCATCAACATTGAGCAATACTTTCAACGTGCGGGCAAATTCTTGCAATATAAGGTCGCCATAATGATGACCATAAGTATCATTAGCCTCTTTAAAATGATCTAAATCAACAATGTAGAGTGCAGACATCGTATTATCAGAAATATTTTGGAGTTTTGTCCGACATATCTTTTCAGTTGCTGCCTTGTTATAAATTTGAGTCAGTTTGTCTATTTGTGAAATTTTTTGAAGGTGATTATGAGTTTCTTGTATTTCATCAAAAGCCGCAGCCATTTGTTGTAATTCATCGCCGGTAACTTTTCCAAGATTAGCCGCATCGCGATT
>JAFUTM010000438.1 GCA_017484235.1 Selenomonadaceae bacterium | reverse complement strand
GGCGGATTAATAAAAATTATCCATTTTAGTTCTGGATTGTTGAGGTCGTCAATCAACTTTTGCGGCATCTTGCGTTTTGTGTACATTTTACTAAGCAATTCATTATTTAAAAATTCCACGTCATCATTAAGATAATCATACTGAAAAACCGTCGCCTCAGGATAAATCTTTGCACAATATTTAGCATCATCTTCCAACAAAGTAGAAATATAACAATATGGCAACGCCTCCGCAGGTAAGACAAAGTCAAGATTGCCGGTGCCTGCCGCCATATCCCAAAGTCTAAATTTGCCAGATTTATACCAGTTTGTGCCAACTGTTCGTTCCAGATACTCAACGGCTTTTTTCGCAAATTCAATTGGAGTGAAGAACTCGCCGGTAAATCTTCGCAGCTCAATTTTCGACATTCTGTCCATCTTTTGACGAATGGCAATGACAGTTCGCGGATTGTAAATCTTTTCGTGGACATCCCAAAAATATTTATAATCTTCAACCGGCATACTTTTTTCTGTCACGAAGCCGCCGCTCATTCTGAATAAAACGCTCTTGTCGTCAATTAATAGACTTCTTCCGGCTTCAATATCGGTTATGAAATACTCAGAACTTTTATGACTGTTTTCAACATAAGTGCCAAAAAGATTCTGCCAATATTTAAATATTTCGTAAAAGTTTTCCTCGTTTATTTCTTTTTTTAAGTCGAATAACTGAGTTTGTTTAGTAAGACAGAACTTGATTTTGTCCACAAACTCCGCTTCGTCTTGCGGCTGATTAAAATTATAGACGTGAGCACTGCGTATATTTTTATCATTGGATAAATCCAGCACCAAATTTTTACAAGGATTGCTTGGTGCTAAGTCCCAATCATAATGCTTAGATTTGGATTTCAAATAATAATTGGCAAAGTTTTTGGTTTCAAATATTACAGCACTGTCTTTGTCGACAAGGCAGATATATTTACTTGGAATTTCATTGTATTTACCATACTTTAAGCGGCGAATATAATACAACGCCTGTGCAGCTGTCTTTGCACGTGATTGTATATTATTCAAATTAACATCATACTTAAATTCAAAGAGAACTTGAGGAGTATATAAATCAATTTGATGTTTAGTGTTCAGCTTTAAATCGAAAAACTTTGCAAAGTAATGTTTAAGTTCTTCTTCAGTTGAGGCATTATTAAATATTTGTTTTAGTGTCTGTTTCATAGCTGGTCGTTAAAATCTATGGTCTGAGGATATATGCTGGAAGACTTTGCCAATTTATTTATAATTCGTTCGGCTTCACTGCCAGTGACTGGCGTCGGACAAAAGTCATTATAAGATTTAGTTGAAGATATGCGGCACGGTATAATTTTTGGATTAAGATTATTGCCGTTCTTATCAAGTTCAAGCTGCAAAATAAACGTATCTTTATCCGTCGGATCGTTATTTGCGCCAAAGCAGAAGTTACCTAAACTATAGGCAATGATTTTATCTTTATAAACTTCGATACCTTGCACCACGTGAGGGTGTGCGCCAACGACAACATCAGCACCGCTGTCGATACTGAAATGAGCAAGGTTGTCCTGCGTATCATAACTTGTGTAATCGCGTTCAATGCCCCAATGAAACTCTACAATT
>JAFUTM010000437.1 GCA_017484235.1 Selenomonadaceae bacterium | reverse complement strand
TTACATAATGTCTTTTGACGGACAAAGTAGTCCTACCAGTGATTGGTTTTTTGATTATTATCTTTCAGGAAATATGAATCCTGTTTCTAGTAATCCTATTGCTCAGAGAATTTTAAGTATTTGCCAAAATTACAATAGTAGAATTGAGCGTTGAGTCTGTATTTTAGGAGGTAATTTTTATGAAAAAGGTACTTTTAACGATGTTGCTGGCCATTACGATAATTTTTATCGGCAGTCAAAATAACTTCGCTGAAGCTGTAGATTACTATGTCGGCAATGAATCGAACGGCGATAAAGTTTACTTGATTACTGAAAACATCACAAAGACGCCGATAACTTATAGTCAAGACTGGAAAAAATGGTCATATAAATACTATTTGCCGTTTAAGTCGGTTAATCCTCAACACGGCGCATTTTACTTTGGATATACTATAACGTGTGATTTTGATGAACCACCTATGTATAAAGATCAAAATGGAAAATTACAACCTATAGATTTCGATGAAGGATATTTAAATGATGATCCTAATGTCAATCGTGCCCGTATTTTGCACAACGCGTATAAATATTTGTTAGATCACGGATATATGAAATAGTAATTGACAAACTTATTAATAATATATTATTCTGAACTAGATAAATATTTAATTATGTTAAATGATTGGAGTGTATTTGTATGAAAAAACTTTTTATGATGACAGCACTGATTACTGTGATGATGGTGGCAAGTGTCTGTAGTGCAATCGGCAGAAATGAGTTTAGTCTTGGCGGCATTTATCTTAATATGCCGTATAACAGCGTTATCAAGATGTATGGTCAGCCGACAAGTCACCCTGGCGGTTGGGCTCAATTGGTTACTGATTGTATTAAATATGGTAACGACGTGGAAATCGGATTTTGTAATAAAAAAGTGCGCTACGTTACAGTAACTGCTAATAACGGTTGGAAAACTCCGTCCGGCGTTTACGTTGGAATGTCAATCAATGACGTTATCAGAAAATACGGTTCAAATTATACAACAGAAAATCAATCGGTACGTTTTGATCATCAGAGAGAGCATTTGCTTACGAGTTTAGAAGGTACACAATATATTTGGACACAGGTTCGCAATGATGTTTATACATATGATCCAGGCGATACGAGCTACAGAGTTTCAGTTGTAGTAAGCAATGGTGTTGTAAACGCGATTGTATTAGATCAGATAACACCGGAATATTAATTCAATAAAAAATGGACATAAAATAAAATTACTCCTAATAATTAACGTATACATTATCACATTAATTAAATTAGGAGTGATTTTTTATTATAAAAATATATAATCAGTTCATTTTCTTAGTTAAGCTTTTCATTGCAGCGGCAAGATTGTTCATCACATCGGAAGCCGTCAATCCGTTACTTTTTTCGTTAAAGGCTATATTTCCAGCTGTACCGTGCAGATAAACACCAGCAATCGGCGCAAAAGGAGTCTGCTTCATCAGACCGGCAATTGCACCAGCCAAAACATCTCCACAGCCGGCAGTAGCCATACCCTCATTGCCCAGAGGTGATATAAATATTTCACCATTAGGGTAAGCGACAATCGTACTCTCACATTTAGCAACGAAAATAGCTCTGAAGTTCTGAGCTGCTTTACGAACAGTCTCAACTAAATTTTTACGCAATTCATCAACGGTGGTGTCAAGCAGAGCAGCAAGTTCACCTAAATGAGGTGTTAAAATTGGAATCTGTTTACAGATTTTCAGAGCCTCCACATTACCATTATAGGCAAAGAGTGCATCTGCATCTAAAACCAACGGCTTATCAATGGTTTCAACGATTTTTTTAACCATATCAATTGTCTCAGACTCACGACCGAGACCAGGACCAATTAAAACCGCATCAAAATGTTCAGACATAGTTAAAAGCTGATTGACAGCATTGTCACCGCCAATAATACCAGTCTTAACTTCAGGCAGCGGCGCAGTCATAACCTCAGTCAGTTTAACTTCAAAAATGGAGTTTAAGCTTTCTGGCACAGCAAGTGTAACTAGTCCGGCACCGGTTTTAAGTGCAGACATAGAAGCCAGTGCCGCCGCACCGGTCATTCCGCGTGAGCCGGCAATAACTAAGATTTTTCCAACACTGCCTTTATGCACGTCTTTTGGTCGTGCCGGTATCAAAGTAAGTGCCAGCTCGTCGTCAATAACAGTTTGATGTATATCGTCTTTGAGCAGCTGCAAAGGAATACCAATATCATCAATCAACAATTTTCCGACATTTGCCGCACCTGGACATAAATAATGACCAATTTTAGGCAGACCAAGCGTTACGGTGCAAGTTGCATTTATCGCCGAGTCTCCAACCTGACCGCTGTCAGCTTCAACACCAGTCGGCACATCAATAGCAATTACCGGCTTGTTAGTTGAATTGACCAGACGAACAAGCCGCAAAACGGACGGACGCAACTGCCCAGTAAATCCTGTGCCTAAGATGCCGTCAATTATCACATCTGAAAATCTAAGTGTAACCTGTAGACGTTCCCAAGCTCGGTCGCTTTCTAAAACTTGAATTTCAATGCCCATACAGCGTATAATCTGCATTTGAACATTTAACGAATCCGTACGATGATTTTTATTGCCAATGAGAAAAATTTTTATCCGTACACCGAGATTGGATAAGTAGCGTGCTGCAACAAGGGCATCACCGCCATTATTGCCGCTGCCCGCGAGTATGCAGACACTTTTTTTATTTGGTGACTTCAATATTTGGCAAACGGCATCAGCAACTTTATGGCCGGCACTCTCCATAAGCGCAAGTTCATTTAATCCAAATTCCTCGATTGCTTTTCTGTCAATCTCACGCATTTGTTTTGATAATGCTATTTTCATTTTATGTTAAACTCCAATTATTAATAATAATGTAAATTTTTATAAGGAATCAATAAGGACTTTCGATTATACAAACAGCATTTGCATAATCTTTCGAATGACTAAGTGATATATGTATATTATTAACGTTAAGCTGTGTCAATATTTTTTCAACTTTACCGCTGACATTAATCTGCGGACAACCAGCACTGTCGTTAATAATCTCAACAGAGGTCATCTCACATACAATGCCAGTACCAATAGCTTTAAAAAAAGCCTCTTTGCCGGCAAAACGTACGGCATAAGAGGCTGCTGCCTGTCGTCCTCGACTGTTACAGTAATCTTGTTCACGTTTAGTGTATACTCGTTCTATGAAATGTTCATTTTTTAAGGCACGACGCACACGTCCAATCTCAATTATATCAGTACCAATACCTTTAATCATTTATCTAGCTACCAAATCATTATCCGATGAAGATGTAACGCCTTCATTAGGATTAAATCTAAGGCTTCTTGCGATTAAAATTTCAACACGACGATTAGTCTGCTTGCCTTCAGCTGTATCATTTGGAGCGATTGGACGATACTCACCATAACCAATAGCTGAAAACCTTGCCGGATTTAAATTAGCATTAATTGATAAAAGATACTTCATAAAAGTCATCGCTCTGGCTGAACTCAATTCCCAGTTTGACGGAAATCTAGCGTTGCTTATAGGATCTGTATCAGTATGACCGGAAATCAAAACACGTTCCGGTACAGAGGCTAAAAGTCCAGCGACAATCGGCCCGATTCTCTGCGATTCAGCAACTAAATCAGCCGAGCCAGATGGAAACAGAGCTTTCTCTTTGATACGTATCATTAATCCATCCTCTTCCAGCTGAGTTGAAAGCTGATCTTGCAGATTATTTTGCTGAATATATTCTTCCAATTCGCGTTGAATCTCTTCAAGTGTCTGATTTTCCTTTAAAAAGGCCTCATTTCCCAAATCTTCATTAGATATGATCTGACGCTGCATACTTGGATTAGGTCCTGCCTGATTAAAGAAAGATGGTCCGCCCATATTAAATGCTGCCGTAAATGCCTGAGCTAATTGTGACATTTTAGTCTGGTCAGTCTGTGAAATTGCAAACAGTGCTATAAATAATGCTAAAAGCAATGTCATCAAGTCGGAATAAGGCAATAACCAAGCCTCACTGGCTTCTTCTTCGTGCGGTTTGCCGCGTTTTTTTCTCGCCAATATCATCACCCTTTTCTAATTAGGAATTAGGAATTGTGAATTAGGAATAGGAGTTCGTTTTTTATTCAGCATTCCTCATTCAGCATTCATAATTAATTATTCTCCGCTGGCTTTAATACTTTCGCGCTCATTTTGTGGAATAAAGACCATCAACTTAGCTTCAATAGCAGTTGGTGAGTCACCAGCCTGCAATGAAAGAATACCTTCAATAATCATACGTTTAACGCCAATTTCTTCAGCTGATTTTAACTTCAACTTGTTAGCAAACGGCAGCCAAATAACATAACCAGTAAAGATACCCAGAATTGTTGCGATAAATGCCGCCGAGATTGCGTGTCCAAGCTTATTAACGTCGTCCAAGTTTTGAAGTGCCGCGATAAGACCGATAACGGCGCCAAGAACGCCCAATGTTGGTGCATAAGTACCAGCCTGAGTCAGAATCGAACGACCTGTTGCGTGACGTTCTTCCATACCAGCAAGTTCCGCATCTAAAACGTCACTGACGAACTGAGGATCCATACCGTCAATAACCATACTCAGTCCATTGCGAAAGAAAGGATCTTGAATTTCACCAACTTTATTTTCAAGTGCCAGAATACCTTCACGACGTGCAATCTGTGAAAGCTCAATAAAAAGTTTAACTAAATCGCCCTTACTTTGTTCTTCCGGTGCTTTAAAAAGCATTTTAAATAAAGTTGGAAGTTTCTTAACTTGATCCATAGGGAAAGCATTAAACAAACAAGCAAATGTTCCACCGATAATGATCAGATATGCCGCCGAAGAACTGGCAAGCGCGGAAAGCGGAGCACCCTTCAAAATCATACCGACGAAAACTGAAATTAAACCTAATACAATTCCTATTAATGTCGACTTTTCCAAAACAAATAGCCTCCTCCTATCCATGAGGTGTTACCTTAAAATAATACAATTACTATGCCGATATTATACTATATTTTTTATTCAATACAAAGAAAAAAATTCCTACCAATAAAAAGTTTTTTTTGATTAATTTTGTAATTTATTTTTATATAATATTTAATATCAAAAAGATATTTTGGTTTATTAATAATTGCCGTCAGATAAAAACAAAAAACGCTGTACAATGACAACGTTCTGTGTTAAAATGAGTTCGACACCTAAACGGTAGGCGGTCAATACTAAGCCTCAGAGATGAGGTGACGCTTATGAAGATGAAGGTTGTTGTAGTCATTACGACTATCATCACTATACTCGTCTTAACGAGCAGAGTAGCCGCCTAAAAGCCAACCAGGCAGCTACAACTTATTTAACCGATTTTCAATAAACTTAATGAGGCTGACCGTCTATACGGTGTTACGCCTTGCTTTACGGCAGGGCGTTTTATTATTTTTATTATAAGTCATAACGAAAGAAAAAGCAAGAGGTTGTAAAAATAAAAAACGCTGTACAATGACAACGTTCTGTGTTACAATGAGTTCGACACCTAAACGGTAGGCGGTCAAATCCAGCCCCAGAAATGGGGTGTTGCTTATGAAAAAGAATTTAGTTAAAGTTACGGTGGTCATTGTTACCATCATTACGGTACTGGTTCTTACGAGCAGGGTAGCCGCCTAAGGTCCCAACTTAGCGACTACAACAACTGACTCTGACTTAAACACAAGAATCTCAATGGGGCTGACCGTCTATACGGTGTTGCGCCTTGCTTTTTCGGCAGGGCGTTTTATTATTTTTATTATAAGTCATAATGAAGCAAATTGCAAGTATTATTTCTATAGTTTACTACTAACACTTAATGCCGGAATTAGCTCTCGCATAAAAGAACCACGTTATAATAATTGTGATTACCGTGAAGGCAATCAACACATAGAATGCGGGCGTTACTATAGAATAATTTGAATATGCCCAGCCAAATATTTTCGGCACTAAAAATGCGCCATAAGCTGCGATTGCAGCGGTAAATCCGGTAACCAGTGATGAATGAAATGGATTATTGAATATATATGGAATCATTCTGAATGACGCGCCATTAACAAAGCCCGTCGTCAAGAAGAGAAGCAAGAACGCTGCAAAGAACATTCCAAAGCTATGAGACTGCAGACCAATGAGCACGACGACAATTGAAACTAGCATAACAACGAGTGAGTAAAGCGTGACCTTTGAACCGCTGTTGAATTTATCTGCGAGCCAGCCGCCAACCGGTCTCATACCTGCACCGATGAATGGTCCTAAGAATGCGCCCCAAGCCATACTTACTTCTGGGAACTCACGATTGAGCAAAAGCATTAATGCTGCAGAATAACCAATAAACTGACCAAAACCACAGGTATAAATCCACGTCATCAGCCAGGTATGTTTGTTGCCAAAAATTGACATCATACTCTTTGGACTTTGTTTTGGCAAAGGCAGATTGTCCATAAAAATCCAAATGAGTGCTAATGTTAAAATCGTCGGCACTGCCCAAGCATAGCAGACACTTTGAATATAGACTTCTTTGCCTTGAGCATTGATGAGTGGAGCACCAAAAAGACCACCAAAACTCATTCCAAGCAATATAGGAGCCGTCAGATAAATCAACGATACACCGAGATTGCCAACGCCCGCATTAATACCAAGCGCAAGGCCTTTGTTAGCTTTTGGAAAGAAGAAACCAATATTTGCCATTGATGAAGAGAAGTTACCACCTGCAATTCCGATGCCAGCAACTAACATAACAAAAGTCTCATATGTTGTGGAAGTGTCTTGCAACGCGCCTCCAAGACCGATAATTGGTAAAAGTAAAAGTGCAGTTGAAAATAATGTCCAATTTTTGCCGCCAACTATAGCCGGCATATAAGTATAAAATAATCTGCAAGTTGCACCAACTAAACCTGGCAGTGACGCCAACGTAAAAATCTGAGCGTCACTGAAATTAAATCCAACCTGGTTGAGCTGTGCAGCGATTGTAGCCCAAAGTGTCCAGACAACAAATGATAACGTCAATGCCCACGTGGAAACATAGAGATTTTGTTTTGCAATTCGTTCTCCGAACTTCTTCCAAAATTCTTGATTCTCAGGTTCCCAGTGTGCCAGGATTTCTTTGCGCGAAGGATTTTCACCCAACGCTTGAAGTACTTTGTTGTCAGCCATAAAAACCACCTTCCAATCTGAACTAATTTATATTTTGTAGTATAATTCAAAATTTTATTTTTTTATGTGACAAAGGTCACACCGCACAATCAAAATTAGTTGTAGTATATATATAAAGACGTAAGGTGGTGGTAATGTTAATATGGACTCTGCAGTTCGTCAGTTTTATGAAATACCTGGCAAGATCATTACACTTAAAAGTGATGAATTTTTATTTCGCGAGGGCGACTATGCCAAATATTTTTATCTGGTTCGCTCAGGTCAGATTTCAATTATGAAATATACAAGCAATGGACGAGTATTATCTTTACGGCTTGCAACTCGCGGCAGTATTATTGGTGAGCTGCCAATTTACGAAGAAAATCCGGCGTACATTTTTAATGCCGTCGCTCAGAGTGATTCAGAAGTTTACGCAATTGAGTTTCCAACACTCCACAAATATTTGGAAAAGAAACCATTAATGGCGGTCAATCTATTAAAACTCATCGGTATGCACATGCGAAAACAGCACTCTAAATTCCGCGACTTAATATTGTATGGTAAAAAAGGCGCACTTTATTCAACGTTAATTCGATTAGCAAACAGTTATGGCAAAGAAATAGACAGCGGCATCTTAATACCAGTGCCGCTGACTAATCAGGAACTTGCAAATTATTCTGCTACGGCTCGTGAAAGCCTCAATCGTATGTTAGGAGAATTGCGTAAACTTAATGTTATTGAAAATCGTGGAAATTTAATTTTTATTAAAGACATAGACTATTTGCGTCGTGAAATTGAATGTGAAAATTGCAGTAAGGAAATCTGCAATATTGAATAATTTTTATATATTATTTTTTTGTTTATCGTGATAATTCTTAACGGCGGCTTTAATCGCCTCTTCTGCCAGCACAGAACAATGAATTTTATGCTTGGGCAGCCCGTCCAATGATTCAGTCACGGATTTGTTAGTAAGCTGGAGTACTTCATCTAATGGCTTGCCCTTAATCATCTCCGTTTCCATAGAACTTGATGCAATGGCAGAGGCGCAGCCAAAAGTTTCAAACTTTACATCAGAAACAATATCGTTGTCAATTTTCAAATAAATTTTCATTATATCGCCGCATTTTGCATTGCCGACTTCGCCGATAGCGTCGGCATTTTCTATGCTGCCCACGTTTCTTGGATTGCGAAAATGATCCATTACTTTTTCACTGTATAATGCCATATATATCAACCTTTCTCATTCAGGTAATATAAATTTACGTTTACCTGTTAATTTGTCTTTCCAAAGTGGAGATATGTTTCTAAGAGACTGCACCACTTCCGGTACAGCTTTTATAATCTGCTCTATATCATCATCAGTATTGTCCTCGCAAAGAGAAAGTCTTAACGATCCGTGTGCAATTTCGTGTTCTCTTCCAATGGCAAGCAGCACGTGGCTTGGGTCTAATGAACCGGAAGTACAGGCGGAACCGGAAGAGGCACAAATGCCTTTATCATCTAAATGTAAAAGCAGGCTCTCGCCTTCAATGCCTTCAAAACAAAAACTGACATTACCAGGAAGTCTTTTGTCTAAATCACCGTTTATTGTGCTGTGAGGAATTTTTCTAAGACCATTAATGAGTTTTGTCCGCAGTTTTAAGAGCTTCTCATTATTGACGTCCATTTTATCACAAGCTTCTTCTAAAGCTGTCGCCATAGCCATTATTGCTGGCACGTTTTCAGTGCCGCCGCGTT
>JAFUTM010000436.1 GCA_017484235.1 Selenomonadaceae bacterium | reverse complement strand
TCATAATTAACAGTGTTACCCGACCTTTTTGTTACCGTCTTCAACTTCATTTCCAATGTCTCCATTTACATAATTGTTCGCACAATTTAATATATATGCTCAGTATTCAAACGAAATTTATTTTTAGTGCCTTATATTTTAGCAGATAAACAAGGCCTTAACAAGTTTAAAATATTATGCTGATATGTGGAAAACGAAGCATTTTAAAGCAAATACGAGCTATTTAAAGTTTTTTGATGATATTTGCTGTATAACGGCTTTGACAATTAAAAAATGCTGATTTTTCGTCAAAATACCGATAATATCGGAGTTTATAATAAAAAAAAGAATAAGCAGGATTAAATTAATTTTTGACGAATGAAATATCGTTTAGTATTTGTTATTTGTAGAGTTTGTTGGCTAAGTGCATTAATGATTTACCAACACTTTATAATTTTAATATACGAAAATTAAAAATTAACATTGAGGTGTATTAATTTGAAAAATAAAAAAGCATATTTAGCGGCACTAATGATAATGATAGGAGCAACAGTGGCTGGCTGCAACGACATTGCTGGCAATCCAATAGATGGAGACGAAAATAAATCAATGCAGACAACTGCGGCAAGTTCTAAGTCTATTAATAGCGGTGAATCTGCAGCTTCAGCAGCAATAACATTATCTCCAGCTAGAGATACACCAGCAGTTCGCGTTGCACAATCTGTTGGTCCTACTGTTGTTGGCATTACCAATAAGGCAGTAGCTCGTGATTTCTTTAATCGTAAAGTTGAGGCGACAGGCGTTGGAAGCGGCGTCATATTTAAACCTGACGGCTATATCGTCACTAATAATCACGTAATAGAAGGTGCACGCGAACTTATAGTCTCGCTTGCTGATGGCAGAACACTAAATGCCGAACTTGTCGGAGCTGACGAAATGACCGACATAGCTGTGGTTAAGGTTGATGCTCAAGACCTGCCAACCGCTACTTTTGGTAATTCAGATGAAGTGGTAGTCGGTGAACCGGCAATAGCAATTGGAAATCCAATGGGCTTAGAATTTCAAGGCAGTGTTACAGTTGGTGTAATAAGTGCCTTAAATAGAACTCTTGATCTTAATGATCGCAGAGTTAAGCTGTTTCAAACGGACACTGCAATCAGTCCAGGCAACTCTGGTGGTGCACTCGTTAATGCCGACGGTCAAATTATTGGTATAAACAGTGCTAAACTTGCAGCTGATGGCGTTGAAGGTATAGGTTTTGCTATTCCAATCAACACGGTTGAACTTATTGTCAATGAGCTTATGGAAAAAGGTTATGTTGCTAGACCATATCTGGGTGTCACGGTATTTGATAAACAGACTGCGGCAAGATATGGCTATCAATTGACGATTGATCGCGGTGTGTACATCTTCCAGGTACGACTTGACAGCCCTGCCGGACGAGTTGGATTGGAGCGCGGTGATGTGATTCTTGCTATTGACGGCAAAGAAGTCAACTCTGTTACCGATGTCAGAAATGAAATCGCTGCTCATAAAGTTGGCGATAAGGTCAAACTTAAATATGAGCGAAATGGTCAGGAACGTGAACTTGACATTACTCTTGAAGAAATGCCGCAAATTACCAACGACGCAGGCTGAAATTAATTAGGAATTGTGAATTAGGAATGAGGAATATTGAGTATTAATTTACAATTAGCAATTCTCAAATGAAAATAACAATAATAACTATTGGCAAGCTGAAAGAAAAATATCTTGTTGATGCTGCTGATGAATATATAAAAAGATTAAAGCCATATGTGACGTTACAGATAATGGAACTACCAGAACAACGAACGGTTGATTTAGAATGTGATAATTTAATAAATCACCTTCCGAAAGATTGTTGGATATGTGTACTCGATGTTTATGGCAAGATGATGTCATCAGAAGATTTTGCAAAAACAATTTCCGATTCCGTCCTGTACGGTCAAAGTCATTTAGTTTTTGTAATCGGTGGCGCATTTGGAATAAATGACAAACTCCGTAAATCCGCTAATTTATGTCTGAGTTTATCGAAGATGACATTTACTCATCAAATGACAAGAATAATTCTTTTAGAACAGATTTATCGGGCCTTTAAAATCAATCGCGGCGAAAAATATCATTGGTGAATTTTATCTTAAATCTTAAAATGATAAATATCAAGATTGTCAATTTTTCAGCAGTGTGATATAATGATGAAAAATGACGATAAGGAGTATATATTGATGGAAAGCAGACGTGAGCGTCAAGCGATGGACGAAGTAAGCTCATCTACTTCAAGACGAAGTGC
>JAFUTM010000435.1 GCA_017484235.1 Selenomonadaceae bacterium | reverse complement strand
TTTATTTTGCGATAAAGATTTCCGCGCTTATAATATGCTCCAGTTAAGTTTGGATTCAGCTCTATCGCTTTTGTAAATTCTGCTATTGCTTCATTATAATTCCCAGCTTCCGAATGACGGAATCCGTTATTATAATGATTCTTGGCAGATTCAGCGTGTACCACTGAAATTTGCAGCATCGGCACTGATACAAAGTTATCAGCTTTCAGTGCTAATATTAAAGCATTGGCAACAATCAACGCCACAATTAGTTTTATTAATACTTTTTTGTTAAACATTTTCATTTCTCCTTATCCGTTATAAAAGAGAACGAGCCTTCACCAAAATATTTTATCCATTATAACCTAATTGTTTAACTTTGACAAGGTCGAATTGTTCACAAACATTGTCCTATATTGTATGTTTAGAATGAAATGAACCATTCATTATTTTAATAGCTTAATTATTCATTTAATTTTAGAAAAAAGCTTCAATGCCATTATCTATAAAAATCTGTTGAAAATCTCGTAAATCTTCTGGATGCAACGCTTTGACATCAGTGAAAGCATAATCACGACCGAGCATATGGTATTTATTTTCACCGAATTGATGAAACGGCAGCAACTGTACTCGTTTTGCTCCGACTTCTTTTAGTCGCTGCACAAAACCTCTTGCGTCGTCGAGTGAATTATTATAATCAGGAATAACTGGAAGGCGCGGCAGAACTTCTTTGCCAGCTTCGATAGCATATTTCATATTTTTAAGGATCGGAACATTTGATACGTCGGTCTTTTCTTTATGTTTCGCCTCATTCCAATGCTTGATGTCAAACAACAGCAAATCTAAATATTCAATGACACGCTGAAATATTGCCGGCGAAGCAAAGCCTGTTGTTTCAATCGCCGTGTGAATATTTTTTGCTTTCAACGCTTTCAATAACTCAATCGCAAATTCTGGCTGCATAGTTGCTTCACCACCAGATAGAGTGACGCCGCCACCACTTTCCTCATAAAATGGTAAATCTTGCATAACTACTTGCATTATCTCATCAACAGTTTTACGTTCACCTTCTGCTTTTAGTGCATGAGCTGGACATTTCTCAATACAAATTCCTCGTTCAGAACAGACACCGGCACCGGAGCAGCGTTTATGATCGACTTTGATTTTGCCGTCAACATTTTTAACCGCAAGCGTCGGGCAGCTCATAACGCATGTATTGCAATACAAGCATTTTTTCTCGTCCCACATGATTTGCAGTCGTGGCTCTTGAGATTCTGGATTCGCACACCATGTACATTTAAGTGGACAGCCTTTAAAGAAAACAACTGTACGAATGACCGGACCGTCATTTATGCTGAACTTCTGAATATTAAATATCATTCCATATTTTGTCTCTGATTTCATCAAACTCACTCCGATTATGTATTTTTTTAAATTATAGCAAATTAATTTCAAAATGTAAATATATTTTTTCAAACAAAAAATATTGACTTATGAATTGCTATACAATATAATATAAATAAAAATCTATGAGGTGAGAAATTTGAAAGTTTTAGTTGTAGACATTGACGGAACTTATATTAAATATGCCTGTATGGACGAGTATATGAAAATTGAGCAACGAGGAAAAATTTTTACTCCGCAGGAAGGTCGTAATGAACTCATTGAAGCAGTGGCAAGACTTTACGAGGTAGTTGGCGACGCTGAAGGTATCGCTATTTCTATGCCTGGTATAATTGATTCAACAAATGGATATTGTGCTATGGGTGGAGCGTTGCGCTATAACGATGATTTTTACTTTCGTCACGCACTCTTTGAACGCTGCAATACTAAGATTCATATCGAAAATAATGCCAAATGCGCAGCAATGGCAGAGGCAGCTGTCGGCAGTTTGATAGACACCGCTGACGGTTTTGTCTTGATCTTCAGCACGATGATAGGTGGTGGCTACATAAAAGATCATCACATTTATAAGGGCAAACATTTTGCAGCCGGTGAAGTTTCTTATATCATTTTGAATAGTGCAAATAAACTTTCAGATGAAAATTTTTGGGGCAGAAGTTTTGGTATTCCGAAATTATTAAGACACTATGCCGAACTTAAAGATATGGATATTGAAACTGTTGATTTGCTGACGATTTTTGACGCTGTGAAGAAGTCAGAGCCGGAAGCCGTTGACTGTCTGCAATGGTATACGCAGGAAATAGCAGTTAGAATCTTTAACATACAAACAGTACTAGACGTAGAAAAATTTGCACTTGGTGGCGAGTTGTTAGCATATCCTGCATTCATGGAGTATGTCAAAAAGAATCTCAATAAATTATATTTAGAATGTCCAT
>JAFUTM010000434.1 GCA_017484235.1 Selenomonadaceae bacterium | reverse complement strand
TGATGATGCCAACAACTGCGATAAATATATATATTTAGGTGAAGATACTAAAATTCAAAGTGATTGGAACACTGGCAAAGTTACCATTAAATTGCCAACCACGTGGACTACGCTTAATGGACATTTCGTTTATACGGAAATTTTGGAATCGGTAGATAGCAAGGTCAACGCAGAAGGCAACGTTATTCAGAGAGGATATACAATTTATGGCATACCGGTTGAGATTAAGGGTATAAGATGTACGTTGAGAGTTGTTTACTATCCTAATAATCAAGAATACAAAATTCTTGGTGCAAAACGAATCACAGAAGGTTATACTATGCCGAGCCGTGAAATTATCGTTCCTAAAAAAGGCGATACAATCACACCGCTGTTTATGACAATGATTAAATCAGAAGATAACGTCAACAATGTAACACCCGTATATAGCGTTCACTATGATCAAATTGACGCGGTTGTGATATGGCAAAAAGGAAAATCTTTTACAATAGAAGACAGTTTAGTTGTTAGTAGAAAACCACTTAAAGGTGATTATACTCGTTACGAATTTTTAATTAATCTGTATTCTATTGTAAGCAAAGAAGGCCTTTCACTTTACCCGCCAATCAGTTTTAGCATAAATCATGAAGGAAAGGTGTTTGACATTGATCTTGATGCACTCCATAATGCGTTGTTTAATGAAGGATCATCGTCAATTGAAGTTACTGATCACGAAAATGGCAGCAAGTACACCGTTGATCCAACTACTGGAAATGTAACTCAAGAATCTTAACATCGACAAAAAATACAAACTAATATTTTTTGATAATTCCGTTCCTTAAATAATAATAAAGCCATAAGTTTGCATCGAAATGATGGACTTATGGCTTATTTATTTCAACGGATAAAATTTTGGAGACGCCGGCATCTTCAATGGTTACGCCATATATTCTATCTAAAAATTCCATCGTAGTCTTGCGGTGTGTTATAACAATAAATTGAGTATTTTGTGAAAAAGTATTTACAAACTGACCGAACCGGACTAAGTTGGCTTCGTCAAGCGGCGCATCAACTTCGTCAAGTATGCAGAACGGCGACGGTCGATATTTTAAAAAAGAAAACAACAATGCAATTACCGTCAGTGCCCTCTCTCCGCCAGACAATACAGAGAGCGGCTGGCGTTTTTTTTGTGGCAATGTCGCCATTATTTCTACACCGGAATGAAGGACATCCTCTTTATTAGTCAATTCCAACTGTGCGCTGCCGCCGCCGAATAGTTGTACAAATATCTCTGAGAAAAAAATTTGTATTTTGGAAAATGCCTCAAGAAACTGCGTAACAATCTTCTCATCTATGTCTTTAATTAGTGAATGTAGATTATTTTTTGCCGTCTTTAAATCTTCAAATTGTGTGTTTAAAAAGTCGCAGCGCGTATTTAATTCGTTAAATTCCTGCGGCGCATTAGGATTGACTGCGCCGATGTCCTCAAGTTCAGCTGTAATTTTGTTTATTCGTTCAGCAATTGTATCGTCGTCTAAATCTATAAAATTCGGATTATCCAATTGAGTTTCAGAGTTTAACTTAACATCAGACGATAAAGCACGTATCTTATCTTCACAGTCGGCAATCTGAATTTTTAGCTGAGTTATATTTAAATCCAGCTCGTGCAGCTGATTTTTAGTTTCAGATAATTTTCGATTCA
Organism: Selenomonadaceae bacterium; assembly: GCA_017484235.1. GTDB lineage: Bacteria > Bacillota > Negativicutes > Selenomonadales > Selenomonadaceae > Quinella. The sequence goes on along the minus strand of JAFUTM010000434.1, from coordinate 4,363 downwards.
GTTCACGAATATTTTTATCAACTGCAGCAATCTGAGACAGCTTATCCATCTTTGCCGAATACATCTGCTTAGTCTGTTCCTGACCATAAGCCAGCCTGGTCTGAGTAATCTCATTATCCTTATTCAGTTTGGCAAGCTCAATCACCGTATCCGACATATTTTTTAAAAGCTGCCGTTCTTCTGCCTGCAGATTCTTTAATTTAGACTTATCCTCATTGAGTTTATTTTGAAGTTGTTCAAATTGGGTTTCCATTCGTATGGTCTTCTGCTCAGACACCGCGCAATCAATTTCTAGTTGCTTTAAATGTTTAGATATTGATTTAAATTGTAACTCTGTCTGTTTAACTGTGTCTGAAGATTTATCAAACTGTTTATTAAAAGTTTCGGTGTCTTCTGTAATGGATTTTATTGTATCATTATAATTACGCCTGCGATTTTGAAGTTCATCTATAGAATTAGTTTGCTGCGTCAATGAATTTTGCAGATTTTTTAATTGATTTTGCCTGTCGTCAAATAATTTTTTCGTCTGCGTTATGGAAATGCGGTTTTCAGCTAACTTGACTTTTAATTCATTATTTGTTTTGTTCAGTGAATCAATTTTTTTATTTATGGACTTTAGCTCATTAGTAGAAATATCACGTTGATTCTGGATATTATCAATCTTTTTATTAAGGTCAGTTAATTTATCAGTTAGGGAATCAATTTCCGCATAACGATTAAAAATATTGGTCTCAACTGGACGACTGCTGCCGCCAGAAATGGAACCACCTATATTTAAAACCTCACCTTCCAGCGTAACGATTCTGATATGATGACGATTAGCAATTCTTAATGCATTGTCGATATTGTCAACAATCAACGTTTTAGACAATAAAAAATCAGCTATCTTAGACAGTTTGGATTTCGTTTCAACCACTTCATTCGCAAATCCAATAACGCCAGGCTCGTTGATTTTATTAATCTGTGAAGAACCTGCAATTCTTGAGAGCGGTAAAAAGGTAACTCGGCCGAGTTTTTCACGTTTCAAAAACTCAATCGCAAATTTTGCCGTTTCTTCATCTTCAGTGACAATATTTTGAACACTGCCGCCCAGTGCAATTTCTATCGCCGTTGCAAACTTTTCGGGCACATTCAACAATTCTCCAACGGCACCATATACTTTCGTCCGCCAGGCAGCTTTGCTCATTAAAACGGCTTTCGGCGCTTTAGCAAAGCCCTCGTAGTTTTGCTGCATTCGCTTTAAAATTTGCAGCCGGCTTTCAATAATATGCTTCTGTTTATGCTGCCGTTCCTCTTCGAGTTGAAGGTCTGCACTGATTTTCGTTTCGTATTTTAGCAGACGATTTAAATCTTGCTGCGTCTTATCTGTATTTGAAATTTCTTCATCTATCAATTTTTGATTGGACTGGAGTGTATTTAGTTCCTGCTGCAGTGCTGCAGATTCTGAGACAAGTTTTAATTCATCTGATTTATACGATTGTTGATTACCTTCGAGTGTTTGTAAATCGTGTTCAATGATTAAAGCGTCATTTTGCATTTTGGATAACTTCTTTTGCAAATCCAAAATGGTCTGTTCCAACTGATGATGTTTATCCGTCTGCAGTTTTAGCTGAGTTTCAAGCTCATTTGATTGTGTCTGCGTCGTATTCAACTCAGCTTGCTTATCCTGCAGTTGATTGCGTTGCTGATTTAGTTGTCCTTGAAGTTTCAACAATTCCGATTCGGTCACTTCAATTGTAGAAGACAATTGTTTTTGCTGATTTTTAATCTGTACGTGGATTGACTTGCCTTGAGTTTGACGTTCACTTAACTGTACAATCTTGTGCTCATTAAAATCCAGACTTTTACGGATAATCTCATTTTGTTCAGCTTGCTCGTGGAGTTTATTTTCAATGTCAATCACAACTTTGTTGAGTCGTTCCTTATTTACATCTTCATTCGCCAGTTCCGCCTGCATCGCAATACATTCATCGCCATTTGACTGCTGCAGTTGAAGATTTTTATTGAGCTCACTCGACAGGTGCTGATGCTTTCTGTTGAGTGCAATAAGCTGTAAATTTCGCCGTTCCGCACTAAGAGAGTTATATTTATTCGTTCGTTCGGCCTGATATTCAAGCGGCTTTAGCTGAGTTTGAAGCTCATTTATTATATCTGATATTCTGATTAAATTATTTTCGGCGTCTTCAATTTTATTAAGCGTCTCGCGTTTACGATTTCTATATTTAGTTATGCCGATTGTTTCCTCAAAAAATACTCTTCGTTCATCTGGTTTCGCCTTCAACACATCGTCAACGCGGTTTTGATTAATCATACTGAGGCCGCCAAGTCCAATGCCCGTGTCGGAAAATAAATCGACTATATCTTTTAATCGGCAACGAGTTTGATTAATAAAAAATTCACTGTCACCAGTGCGAAATATTCTACGTCGAACCAAGACTTCTTTAAAGTCAATCGCCATATCGTCTTGATTCTCAAAGGTAAGCGATACTTCTGCAATGCCAGAAGCTCGGCGCGTTTTGCTGCCTTTAAAAATTACATCTTCAATTTTTGTACCGCGAATTATTCGGATATTCTGCTCACCAAGTACCCAGCGGATTGCATCAGAAATGTTTGATTTACCGCTGCCATTTGGCCCAACTATGCCAGTTATTCCATTGCCAAATTCTATTTCAGTTTTATCCGCAAAAGATTTAAAGCCATATAATCCAAGCCGACGAAGCCTCAACGATTATCCTCCAAAAATTGATTATATATTTTAATAATTTTATAAATGTGATAAAATATAAATATTATAGGACGAAGTCAATAATTAAAATTAATAATGATAGAAAGGAAATGATAACATTGTCTGAGACGATTTCATACAGAGAACAACAGGACATACTACACGACACATATGCAGAAATTGGCAAAAAAACTGAGCTTATTTTATCAACCGGTCAACTGTTAATGGAAAATGGAGCCGACACTATGCGAATTATACGTGATATGAAGCGCGTATCGGCATATATGGGCATAAGCGAAGATAAATTTCATCTGCATATAATGTACACGACATTAATGCTCAATATCAGTGACGAAACACATTCTTATACCAGTTTTAAAAAATGCCGAAAACACGCTATTGATATGAGAATTATTCACGCTATAAGCAAACTGACTTGGCGGGCAATGCGTGACCACTATACTTTAGACGAATACGAAGACAATCTCAAAAACATAGAAAAACGACCAAAAGCTTATCCTGAATGGCTGGTGATTCTTGCAACAAGTTTTGCCTCCGGTGGAGTCAGTGCTCTTTTTGGTTGTGATCTGGCAGCATTTTTTTATACTACTATATGCGCAATGATAGGCAAAATAACTCAGATAATTTGTGGTCGAATGGGCATCAATGCTTATGTAACAGTTGCATTTGCTGCGTTTGCTTCAACTGCCGCCGCATATTTTGCACATTTTTTGCCGACTGCCACGCCTTGGCATCCGATAATAGCCGCCTCCATATTTTTAGTGCCTGGAATACCACTGATTAATTCTATCAGTGATATGATAAATACTTTATTGATGAGTGGTGTGGCAAGAACAGTTCATACTTTGCTCATAGTTGGCGGTATGACATTTGGTATAGTATTTGCCATCGGCTTATTTGACGTAGGCTCGTTTACTGATTTACACATTATGCCAGAGGACAACAACTATTTAATATTTGCAATCGCTGCGGCAATCGGTGCAGTAGGATTTTCTGTTTTATTTAATTTAACGCCCAGATTATTATACGCGGCGGCAATTGGCGGTATAATCGCCGTATGTACACGGAACTTTTGTATATTCGAGCTTCACCTGTCCGCAGTTGCCGGCACATTTATCGGCGCAACTTTAGTTAGTATTATCGGTGTTAAAGCTATCCACTGGCTTCACGCTCCTACGCAGGTGCTTACCGTTCCAGCTGTCATACCATTAGTACCAGGTGTTTTAATTTATAGGTTACTTTTTGCTATTATTAACATAAGAAAGTTAAACTTAGACGAACTACTTAGGGCAGTTCAAAGTGGTGTTGATGCCGTACTCATTATTTTAAGCATAGCCATTGGTGTTGCCACACCAAGTATATTTGCACATCGAGCCTTTGAGCGGCGTAAACTAGAAGAACAGGAACGCCTGCTGAAAGAAGAATACGAAACTGACAACAATGATTGATGATATTCTACTGTTGATTGTTTGGTTGTTGCTTATTTTACTTTTTTTAAGGTTGAAACTACTTTCTTGACCGCAAGAATCTTTTAGTTGGTCAGGCTCTGTCGTCTCCGCTAACTGCGTTGGCTAAGGAGAATTGAGAGGCTAGACCAACCAAAAATACAAAGAACTC